>NZ_JAAEDV010000004.1:0-212869 GCF_013345045.1 Gilliamella sp. ESL0250
TAACGATTTATAATACCGAAAGACCGCATGAGGCGTTAAATAACATGACACCGATTGAGTATAAAACACTAAAACAAGCAGCATGATTTTCTACGTGAGTTGTGTACTAGGTTTGGGGTATTTACAAAGGAAAATTCCCATTCTTCATCTTCTTCCTCTGGTTTCTTATATTCAATAGAATAAATCTCAATAAAACGAGTTTTATTTTCTTCGAATCTTTCAAAGAATTGCCCTCTCATTTCGTAGGGAAATGGATGGTAAGGATTATTGTATTTGCTCTTATTCATAATTAATAAAAGTTTTCCTGTCTAAATATTGTCCCTGATATCTAAAGTTTTACTCTATTGATTCGTGTTCAATTTCCTAAATACGCTTACCTCAAACCTGATAGTTTCATTCCCAGAGTATTTCGCCGTTTGCATTAGTAAGCTCTCCCGAATAGCCGTTCAAGTCGGTACGGTAGTAGCAATGTGAATGGCAAAATTAAGAGGTAACTCGATAATATTTCATTTTTTATTTTATAACTTTTCAACTAATAATTGTATTCTTGGTTTCCAGCCATTAATCCATTTACTTTCAATTTCAAAGGAATAATTTTTTATAGTGTAATAATCATCTTTATCATGATGAGAAATAAAACATTGATCGACACATTGACAAATCCAAATTAAAAGTTTTTTTATATCAATATCATTTTTAACTAGAGATAGATATTCTTCTACATTTTTTATTATAATCTCAATTAGATTGGCATGAAAAAAACCTTCTTCAAATAATGAATAGCAAAAAGTATCTTTTATTAAATCATCGCTATTTTGCAAAATTTTATTTTTTAAGTCATTTTTTATGTGTAAGTTCATTTCAATAACCCAGTCTCTCTTTTTGTTAACACAGATTTCTTTTCATTAAATGTACCATCTGAATTAATACGCCTTTAGATTTATTTCAAGATGAAAATGTCTTATAACGATCTTTGTGAAGATTGTGTAGATATAAATAATCGATATTCCTGAAAGGAACTCTATTAATTTTTGTTTTACTTGTAAATTTGAATATTTCTGTGCTTTGGAATTTTTTGCCTGTTGTTGTAATTGCATGTTTAACTGTATCGACAAAACTGCCGCAGTCGGATCGCTCCAAGCCATCCCATTAGTCACATACGGATACAGGGTCACCCCACCCAGTTCAGCTGGCTAAAGCATCATAATATCTGGAAAGATTGTAAAATAAGCTGGTTTCTCTGTCTAAATATTGTTATTGATACCTGAGATTTTGCGCTATTTAAATTTAAATGCCTAAATTGAAAATTCTCTGAAGATAAATTAAGACGGCAAGCTAAATGGTATAACAAAACCAGTCTAGGCCAAATACTGCATGTCGACACCAAGCAATCATATCTAAAATATAGGGAAACACCAAGACATTTAAAATTCATGATATAAAATATGATAAAGACAAAATAGGCAACAATTAACTAGATAAATCATTGTTACATAGTTATTTCATCTAATGACAAGCTAAAACTTGGAATAAAAACATCTAAAAAGTAATTCATTTCAGGGCTACTGCGTTCAGATAAAGTCTTTTTTAAACGTTGTTCAGCCAATTTAAATTCATTATTACCCGCGCTGAGTTCTTCAATCGTTTTAAGATAAGCACATAATGTATCCGCTTGTTTTACGATGCTTTTTTCTGCTTCATCATAAAAATCATCATCGATTAATGTTCTAAAATCATCTTGTAACTCTTTAGGGAGCATATTAATAAGTTTTTGTTGTGCTATTTTTTCAATCTTTTTATATTCAACCGTGATTTGCGGATTATAATACTTTGTAGGTGTTGGTAAATCACCGGTTATGACTTCTGAAACATCATGATACATGGCTAATAATGCGATTCGCTCAGGATTCACATGACCGTTAAATTTTTTGTTTTTAATTATTGCTAAAGCATGTGCGACAAAAGCAACTTGTAAGCTATGCTCTGATACATTTTCGGTTCTTACATTACGCATTAAAGGCCAACGATTAATTAGTTTCAATCGTGACAAATGAGCAAAAAAATGGCTATTATTCATTTAATTATCTCTTTAATATAAAATAAAAACGCTCCCATCAAAAATAGGAGCGTTTATAATATCTAACAATATTACTTATGATTTTACGCTAGAATCAGCTGTTGAGTACCCAATGCAAGTGGCACTGTTTGCTCTTCTGTAAATGTCACATATTCCCATGCATCTTGTTTCGCTAACAATGCTTGCAATAATTGATTATTCAATGCATGACCAGATTTATAACAAACTACTTCACCAATCATATTATGACCGCTCATATATAAATCGCCGATAGTATCGAGCATTTTGTGACGTACAAACTCATCTTCAAAACGTAAACCGTCTTCATTAAGCACTTTGTAATCATCAACCACGATTGCACAATCTAAGCTACCACCTAGGCATAGGCCTTTAGACTGTAACGCTTCGATATCACGCATAAAACCAAAAGTTCTTGCGCGACTGATCTGGCGAATAAACGATTCAGACGAAAAATCTAATTGATAACGTTGCGAACTACTATCAATAGCCGGATGATGGAAATCAATAGTGAAATCTAATCTAAAACCACTGTAAGGCCTTACTTCAGCCCATTTATCTCCATTCTCAACTCGAACTGTTTCTTTTATACGCAAAAACTTTTTGAGTGCATTTTGTTCTGCAATACCCGCATCAAGTAATAAATAAACAAATGGGCTTGCACTACCGTCCATGATTGGTATTTCAGGAGCATTAACTTCAATAATAATATTGTCAATACCAAGCCCTGCTAAAGCAGAATTGATATGCTCAACAGTAGAAATACGAACATTGTCTTCGTTTATTAAACAAGTACAAAGCATGGTATCACGCACAGATTTTGCATCTACCGGAAAATCCACATATGGATTTAAATCAGTACGACGATAAATGATACCTGTATTTTCAGGCGCAGGACGTAATGTCAAAGTAACTTTCTTACCGGTATGTAAACCAACACCAGTTGCTTGAATAGTCTTTTTTAATGTTCTTTGTTTCACTTTGCACCTACTTTGTTATGTGTTCTTATCGATTTCGACAATAAAAAATCAAATAAGTTCATTTTAATTCGCTTGCTTACGGATAAAAGCAGGAATATCTAAAATCTCACGATTATCAAGAGGAGAAGCTGTTGGTTCATTAACAACTTTCGCTAATTTATCTTCTTGTTGACCTAGAGTATTACTTTGACCAAATAAATCATTGCGTGGCACAGGCTTAGGCATTTTAACTTCTGGACGTTTATCCATACCAATACCAGTTGCAACCACTGTTACTCGAATTTCATCAGACATATCAGGATCAAAAGTCGTACCAACAACAACGGTGGCATTGTCAGAAGCAAATGCTCTAACTGTACTACCTACTGTTTCAAACTCTTCTAAACCAAGATCTAGCCCTGCAGTGACATTGACTAACACACCTCGAGCGCCCGATAAATCGATATCTTCAAGCAATGGACTCGAAATCGCCATTTCGGCAGCTTCTTCCGCACGATTATCTCCGCTAGCTCGACCAGACCCCATCATCGCATAGCCCATTTCAGACATCACCGTTCTTACGTCAGCGAAGTCGACATTGATATGACCAGGTTTAGTAATAAGCTCAGCAATACCTTGCACAGCACCTTTTAAAACACCATTAGCGGCAGCAAAAGCATCCAGTAATTTAACGCCACGACCTAACACTTTTAACAACTTATCATTCGGAATAGTAATCAGTGAATCAACATGTTTTGCTAATTCAGAGATACCTTGCTCTGCAAAAGCCATTCGTTTTTTACCTTCAAAACCAAAAGGCTTAGTAACAACAGCAACCGTTAGAATACCTAATTCTTTTGCTATTTCTGCAACGACTGGGGCAGCACCTGTTCCAGTGCCTCCACCCATTCCAGCTGCTATAAAAACCATATCAGCACCTTCGATGGCACTACGGATGACCTCACGATCTTCTTCAGCAGAATTCCTACCCACTTCTGGATTAGCACCTGCACCAAGTCCTTTAGTAACATTAGTACCGATCTGGATAGTTTGACCTACCTTAATTCTTTTTAATGCCTGTGCATCGGTATTTGCCGCAAAAAACTCAACACCTTCAATATGCTCAGCAATCATATGCTCGACAGCATTACCTCCGCCACCACCGACACCAATAACTTTAATGACTGCTGCTGGTTCATCATCTGCAACCATAGGCTCAAACATAACTTATCTCCAAATTTACGATCTAGGCACATTGTACAGATAATCATCTACAATGTCCACGAAGTTCTTGAAATATATTAGCTAAAACTCTTTTTTAAACCAACCGGTCAATCGTTTAGCTATCCCTTTTAATGATGATTTATTACTATCTTTTGCATCATCATTTAATAAACTTTGTTTTCCATAATGTAATAGCCCTATCGTTGTTGAACAATAAGGTTTTTGTACATAGTCTGTTAATCCAGATATATTCAATGGCTGCCCAATACGAACTTGATTTTGAAAAACTTTTTCAGCACACTCGACCATTCCTTTTATTTGTGCAGCACCACCAGTTAATACAATACCTGCCGCTAATTGGTATTTGATATTTTGTTTTTTAAGTTCTTCTTGCAATGTAAGTAACTCTTTTTGTACCAACGAGAGAAGTTCTGAATAACGTGGTTCAATTACATCAGCTAGAGTTTGTCGTTGTAGTGAGCGAGAAGGTCTACCACCTACACTTGGTACATCAATAACTTCATCTTTACCAATTAGCGAACCGACAGCGCACCCATAACGAATCTTAATATTTTCAGCATCCATTGGTGGTGCACCAAATGCATAGGCAATATCACTCGTCACAACATTACCCGCATAAGGAATGACAACTGAATGGCGTAAAGCACCACCAGTATAGACAGTCACATCCATTGTGCCACCGCCTATATCAATTACGCAAACGCCTAGTTCTTTTTCGTCATCCGTTAAAACTGCATAGCTAGAAGCCAATCCAGAAAAAATAAGTTGATCTACATTCAATCCACAACGTTCAACGGCTTTAACA
Source organism: Gilliamella sp. ESL0250 (assembly GCF_013345045.1). Classification (NCBI taxonomy): domain Bacteria; kingdom Pseudomonadati; phylum Pseudomonadota; class Gammaproteobacteria; order Orbales; family Orbaceae; genus Gilliamella; species Gilliamella sp. ESL0250. The sequence goes on from NZ_JAAEDV010000004.1 coordinate 5,105, forward strand.
ATATTTCTAGCCATATCATTATGACAGGTGACTAAATGAACTTTGGCTTTCATTCTTACCCCTGATAAGCCAATGGGGTTTTTAATGCCTTCTTGTAAATCAATAGAATATTCTTGTGCAATGACATGCAAAATACGGTGCTCATCTAAAATTCTAACTGATTTTGCTGTATGGATAACATTTTCTACATCTTCAGCCGTTACTTCTTCATCCGATATTGGCACCATCCCTATTTCATTTTGGCAACGAATATGTTTACCTGAAAGGCTTAGATATACTGAAGATATTTGGCAATCAGCCATTAATTCTGCTTGATCAACCGCTCGTTGGATTGATTTAACGACAGACTCAAGATCGTTTACACCGCCTTTATCAACCCCTTTTGATGGGCAATGCCCTACGCCAATAATATTAACAATACCATCAGGAAGAACTTCACCAACAAGAGCAAGTACTTTGGATGTACCAACTTCTAGTCCAACAACCAATTTTTTTTCTGTTGCTTTCATACTTCAGCCTTAATTTATTCCTTACTGCACCATTTTTTCTTTTTGCACTGAAATACCATTTTCGTAACGTAAATCAGCTACCGTTATTCTTTCATTTTCTGGCACTCTTGATTGAATTTCTGGAAATAATTTAATAAATTGTTGATATCGCTGTTCAATGTTTTCACTACCTAACAGCAACTTCATTTCCTGATTTTCAAAGCAAGTACCAGATATGCACTGTTCTACCATCAATTGCCATGCATTACGCTCATCAGTTATAGCCGCTTTAATATGTAATGCCAACTGATTATTAGCTAATTTTTTAGAAAGATTCTCTAACTTATAATAAATTTCTAATGCTGGTTTTGCTTTGCCCTCAGGACCGTATAGCCTTGGCAATTGTAATGTGGCAATACGATCAAGTGGCACGCTAAAAACATTGCCATTTTTATCCAGTAAAAATAGGTCATTCCAATAAAGCACGGGTTTATATTCTTCCACATAGACAATTAACCTGTCTGGCCACTGCTTACGTATACTGGTTTGTTTAACCCATGGAAATCGCATCACTTCTTGCTGTATATCATTAACATCTTGTCCAATATAGGTATTAGGTAACCCTAATCCTAGAATGGCTTTCCGAAGATCATCCTCGGTTGTATAGGTATGTTCTCCACTTAACGTTAATTGCGACAATACCATTTGTTCGGGATCATCCATCCAATTTTTAAAGCTTTGAACTACCCAAATACTAATGAAAATAATCATAATAAAGAACAAAAAGCCTATCAATTGTTCTGTATTACGAAAAATAAGCAGCCGCCTTTTATTTTTATCATCTCGTCTATGCGCTGCTTGCCGAACTTGTTTCATAAAATAAGGCCAATTATAGCGTTGCCAAATTTAAGATTCTGGCTACAAGTTCATTAAATGACCAACCATGTTGTTTGGCTGCCATTGGCACTAAGCTATGATCAGTCATACCAGGTGCTGTATTCACTTCAAGCAAGTACGGATTTTGATCCGCATCGAACATAACATCGACCCGTCCCCAGCCTCTGCATCCAACCGCTTTATAAGCATCTAATGCTAATTTGCGAATCTGTTGTTCTTTGTCATCTGGTAATCCACTTGGACAAAAATATTGTGTTGAGTCCGATAGATACTTTGCATCATAATCATAAAATTTGGTAGTGGGTTTAATGCCAATTGCAGGTAAAACTTCTTCACCGACAATTGCCACTGTAAATTCTGGACCAGCTAAAAATGATTCAATCATAACCGCATCATCATATTGAAACGCCATGTCAATCGCACTTTTCAATTCAGAGGCTTCATTAACCCGAGCCATACCTACACTAGAGCCTTCATGAATTGGTTTTACAAATAACGGTAATCCAAGTTGTTTTACAATAGCATCAATATCAACCATCTGCGATTTATTAACCATAACATAGTCAGCAACAGGTAGGCCAAGCGCTTTCCAAACTAACTTAGTCTTTAACTTATCCATAGTCAGCGCGGATGAAAGAACATCGCTACCGGTATAAGGGATATCTTGATAAGTCAATATTGCTTGAATGATACCATCTTCTCCACCACGTCCGTGTAAAATATTAAATACTTTTGTAAATCCATCTTCTTTTAATTGTGTGATAGCGTAATTTTTCGTGTCAATAAGATGGGCATCAATACCATTTGCCAATAATCCTGCATGTACAGCTTTACCTGACTTAAGAGACACATCTCGCTCAGCAGAGGTACCACCATACAATACAGCAACTTTATCAACCATTTTTATAAAACCTCTTTTGAAAATAATTGAGTTTTGGCTAGTTGACGAGCAATACGACCAACACTACCAGCACCTTGTGTTAATAATAAATCTCCACCTTGTAATATCTCTTTCATAATTTCAGGTAAGATATCTAAATCTGAAACATAAATAGGATCAACTTTACCTCGATTACGAATTGAACGGCATAAAGATCGGCTATCAGCCCCAGCAATAGGCGGTTCACCCGCTGAATAAACATCTAACATCACAAGCGCATCAACTTGAGAAAGTACTTGGGCAAAGTCATCAAATAAATCACGAGTTCGTGTATATCGATGTGGTTGAAATAACATAACTAAGCGACGATCAGGCCAACCATTTCTAGCAGCTTGAATTGTTGCATTAACTTCACTTGGATGATGACCATAATCATCAACCATCATAATATCTCCACCATCAGCATGAGGAAAAACACCTAACAAATCAAAACGTCGACTAGTACCTGCAAATTTAGCTAATGCATTTATAATTGATTCATCATCAATACCATCTTCGGTTGCAGCAATAATTGCCGCTGCCGAGTTCAAAGCATTATGTTTACCCGGTGCGTTTAATTCTATATGTAGATCTTTATGATTTGGACGACAAACAGTGTAATAACTTACACCTCGCTCTTGACGGTAATTTTTGATAACAACGTCCGCTTTTTCATTAAATCCATAAGTAATAATTTTACGTCCTACAATAGGTAACAGCTCACGGTTAATCGGATCGTCATAACACATAACAGCTAAACCATAAAAAGGTAGATTATGTAAAAATGAAATAAATGTTTGTTTAAGGTTTTCAACGCTGCCTTGATAAGTATCCATATGATCAGGTTCAACATTGGTTACAATTGACACCATTGGTTGCAAATGAAGAAACGATGCATCACTTTCATCGGCTTCGGCAATAAAATAACGACTGCTACCTAATTGAGCATGAGTTCCTGCCGCTTTTACTAATCCCCCATTAACAAAAGTTGGATCCAGTTTTGCTTCAGCATAAATTGCAGTTACCATCGCGGTTGTTGTGGTTTTACCATGTGTGCCAGCAATAGCGATTCCATAGCGAAAACGCATTAATTCAGCGAGCATTTCAGCTCGTTGAATGACTGGTATACGCGCTTGACGAGCAGCAACCACTTCAATATTATCTTGTGAAATAGCCGAAGATATAACAACAACACTAGAATCAATCACATTTTCAGCAGCGTGACCAATGACAATTTTTGCACCTAACGTTTCTAGATGTTGGGTCACCGCATTTTCAGCAATATCTGAACCGCTAATTTCGTATCCTTCATTAGCTAGAACTTCAGCAATTCCCCCCATACCCGCGCCGCCAATACCCACAAAGTGAATATGTTTGACTCGTTTCATTTCAGGAATAATTGCCCTTAACTCCGCTAATTCCCTTGTATTCACTATCGAACTCCTAATTATTCTTTTGTTGTGCAGTGTATCGCGTCATATCATCATTGAATATTTGTATCGCAATTATTTTTCTTAGTCCAAACAAATCATTGACCCAAACATGCACCTAACCTGAAACTTTTTGGCAAAATTATTACATAAACTTATATCATAAACTAATCATTTTATCACTGACTCAAGGGTTTGTGCCACTTTTTCAGTGGAATTTACAATTGAGAGACTTTTAGCTTTAATTGCCATTTCAAGTAATTTGTCGCGATGTAAATTTAATAATAAATTTGATAACGATTCAACATTAAAATCTGGTTGCTCTATAATATCAGCCGCCCCTATATCAGCTAATGATTTTGCATTCCAAAATTGCTGACGATCTTTATGCATAAACGGAATAAAAATAGCACCAATACCGACAATTTGAATTTCACTAACAGTTAAAGCCCCACTGCGACAAATTACAATATCTGCCCAACTGTATGCACCGGCAACATCAGATATAAATTCAGTCACTTTATTATTTGTCATATCACAATCTTGATAAGATTGCATTACTGAATTTAACATTCCTTTACCCGTTTGATGCCATACCACATATTTATCCGACAACTTTGTTATCACTTGAGGCACAATGTCATTAAGAACTTTAGCACCTTGGCTTCCTCCCATGACTAATACTCTAATTGGTCCATGACGATCTTTGAATCGTTCTTCAGGTTGTGCAACAGTTAAAAGATCATTACGCACAGGATTACCAACTACTTCAGCCTTAGGAAAAGCGGTAGGAAATGCTTGCAAAACTTTAGTGGCAATTTTAGCTAGCCACTTATTAGTTAATCCTGCAATGCCGTTTTGCTCATGTAATACAACTGGTATGCCAAGGATTTTGGCGGCGATCCCTCCAGGACCAGAAACATATCCTCCCATACCTAAAACAACATCAGGACGATAGGTTTTTAAAATCTTTCGAGCTTGTAAAACTGCTTTTAGAATTTTATAAGGCGCTTTTAATAGTGCCATCATACCTTTGCCTCGTAACCCTGATATTTCGATAAAATCAATATCAATACCATTTTCGGGGACAAGATGTGCTTCCATTCGATCGGCGGTGCCTAACCATCTTACTTGCCAACCTTGCTTCATTAAATAATGCGCAACAGCAATACCCGGAAAAACATGCCCTCCTGTTCCCCCTGCCATAACTAATAATTTTTTCATTACTTTAATAACCTTATTCTTGCTTGCGCTTGTTGTTGTCTAAATTCAAAATCTATTCTGAGTAATATGGCAACCGCAATACTCATCACGATAAGACTTGAACCACCATAACTAATAAATGGTAGGGTTAATCCTTTAGTCGGTAACATACCTGATGTAACACCAACGTTAACAAACGTTTGAAAACCAAACCATATACCAATTTCACAGGCCAAATAACCTGAAAACAATGAACCTTCATTCAAAGCCCGATAACCAATTGCAAGCGCCTTAAATGTTAAAAAGAAAAGTAATGACAATAAAGCAACCACACCTATATACCCATACTCTTCAGAAATAATTGAAAAAATAAAATCAGTATGGCATTCAGGTAAATATCCCAATTTCAAGATAGAATTTCCCATACCTTGACCGGTAATTCCTCCACTACCGATTGCCATTAAAGATGCAACTAATTGATAACCAGAACCTGTTGCATCTTGCCAAGGATCAAGGAAGGTCAATAGCCGAGTTAATCGATAGGCTTCATATAAGATCAAGCAAATCACCGCACCGACCCCTGTTAGCAAAATAGCAATAAATTGCCACAATTGAGCACCAGCAATAAATAAGATACCAATAGTCACCATAAACAAAACAATAACTGTACCCAAATCAGGTTGCTTAAGTAATAAAATTGAAAGTACTGCCATGACAACCATTGGTTTAAAAAATCCCCAAAAACCACTTTGCACTTCTTCGGATTTACGAGATAAGTAACCCGCTAAAAATAAAAAGAGTGCTAATTTTGAAAGCTCTGCTGGTTGAAAATTGAATACACCTAAGGGTATCCAACGAGATGCGCCATTAATTGAAGATCCAATGCCTAGCACAACGATCAACATAATAATAGCAATAATTAGTAACACTGAACCAAACTGCTGCCAACGTTGCATCGGAATATACAACGTAATAAACATTAAAAATAGTGATAGTCCTAACTGAATAAGCTCTCGTTGTGTATAAAAGAAAGGATTACTTTCGCTAAATGACATCGATGCTGATGTGACCATTATCAGGCCAAATATCATTAAACCAAACACAGTCCAAAGTAATGAATTATCAAATGGTATATTTGGATTAACTTGTTTTTTTATCCAAAAAAATGTCATTGTTTACTCCTATGAACATATTCTTTGGCAAGTTTGGCAAATTGGTTTCCTCGATCAATATAATTTTTAAATTGATCGAGACTTGCACAAGCTGGAGAAAGTAAAACCACATCATTTGCTACTACTTTTTGTGCAATAATTTGTATGGCATCCGCCATTGTTTCAGTCATTGTTGTGACAGCTGGTGCTAATTTAGCTAACAAATTACGATCACGACCAAAACAGAAAACTTCAAGATTATTATTCAGTAAATAAGGAATTAAAGGCGAAAAATCCGCTGATTTTCCATCTCCTCCTAATAATAAATATAATTTGCCCTGACAAACAACGCTTTTCAAGGCCGCTTCCGTGCTCCCCACATTAGTCGCTTTAGAATCATTAATCCATTTCACACCATTTTGCTCAAAAACTAATTCAAAACGATGCGGCAAACCTTGAAATGAAGCGATTGTTGCTAAACTTGACTCTCGAGCAATATTTAATTTATCTGCTATAGCCAAAGCAGCTAAGGCATTAAGATAATTATGACAACCAACTAGCTTCATCACTTTGGTCGATAAAACAGGACTATTTTGAGCAATTAAATGTTCACATTGACTATCTAAATGGTAATCACCCATTTTTAATCCAAATGAGACACAAGCATGTTGCTTAGATATTGGTGATGTAAATTTATCATCATAGTTAGTGACACAATATTTTGCATTATGATAAATGCGTTGTTTAGCCTCGGTATATTGCATTAAACCAAGCGGATAGCGATCCATATGATCTTCTGAGATATTTAAAATTGTTGCAACTGTCGCTTGTAAACTGTAAGTTGTTTCTAGTTGAAAGCTTGATAATTCGAGCACATAGATATCGTAATCCTGCTTTAAAAGGGATAGTGCAGGTTCGCCTATATTCCCGCCAACACCGACTTTAATACCCGATGATTTAATGATATCACCAACAAGGGTTGTTACCGTTGTTTTACCATTAGCACCTGTGATAGCGACAATTTGTTTATTGGATTGTGCATTTACTTCACGGCAAAATAGCTCAATATCACCAATAATTTCAACCCCTTTTTTAGCTGCTTGTTGCAGTTCGGGCGTAGATAAAGCAATACCAGGGCTGGCAATGATTAAGTCAGCGTCAAGCAACCAATCAATATTTAATTCACCTAAATGGTAAGCAACACGTTCGTCTAATTGCTCAATCCCTGATGGAGATGAACGCGTATCAATAACTTTAGGTATAACATTTTGAGCAAGAAAATACTCAACACAAGAAAGCCCTGTGATGCCTAACCCAATAATAACAACATTTTTGCCCTGATAGCTAACCATGATTCCATCCCGATTTATTCTTAATTAACGCAACTTCAAGGTTAATAAACCAATCAATACCAACATTAATGATATAATCCAAAACCGAACAATAACGCGAGGCTCAGGCCAACCTTTTAATTCATAATGATGATGAATCGGCGCCATTTTAAATATCCGTTTACCGCGTAATTTATATGAACCCACTTGTAAAATTACTGATAGTGTTTCAATAACAAATATTCCGCCCATTATCAGTAATAAAAATTCTTGTCTTAATAAGACTGCAATAATACCAAACACACCGCCCAAAGCTAACGACCCAACATCGCCCATAAAAACCATAGCTGGATATGTGTTAAACCATAAAAAGCCAAGTCCCGCACCAATAATTGCGGTGCAGACAATCATCAATTCACCACTAAATTTAATATAAGGAATATGTAAATAGGCAGCAAAATTAACATTACCTGTTGCCCAAGATACGAGAGCAAAACCAGCTGCAACAAAGACAGTTGGCATAATGGCAAGTCCATCAAGTCCATCGGTTAAATTCACAGCATTACCAGCACCAACAATCACAACGTAAGTAAGCAGAATAAAGAATAACCCCAATTGTGGCATAACATCTTTAAAAAAGGGTAAAACGAGTACTGTTACTGCGCTATCTTTCCCATAAACATACAGACCAAAAGCAACAATTAATGCAATAACCGACTGCCAAAAATACTTCCATCTTGCAATAAGACCGGCACTATTTTTACGAATCACTTTTAAATAATCATCGGCAAATCCAATAATGCCATAACCAATTAAAACAAATAAGGTAACCCAAACATAAGGATTACGAAGATCTGCCCATAAAAATACCGATAAGATAATCGATGCTAAAATAAGCACGCCCCCCATAGTCGGCGTACCTTTTTTACTTAAATGTGATTCGGGTCCATCATGACGAATAACTTGCCCAATTTGCAATTTTTGTAACCCATCAATCACTTTCTGACCAAAAAATAAAGAAATCGCTAAAGAAGTTAATAATCCTAAAATGGCTCTTACTGTTAAATAAGAGATAACATTAAAAAAGGTAAAATGTTTCACTAAATATTCTGATATCCACACCAACATAATTTTAATCCTAACTCACTATTGTTCAATTTGAATTTTTTCGATGATTTCTTCCATTTTGGCACTACGTGAACCTTTAACTAGCATAGTTAAAGTTGGATATTGACGTAATAACGTTAACAGAAAATTCACAGCATCTGGTTTATTGTTAAAATGGTGACCCACACCACTATACTGACTAATAAATTGACTTAATTTACCGACACTCACAACACAGTCAAGTTTTTCATCATGAGCAAACTCACCAATTTGTCGATGATATTTTTCAGCTTCAACCCCTAATTCTCCCATATCACCAACAACCAATACTCGATATCCTGCTTGTTTTGCCAAGGTTTTCACTGCCGCCGACATTGAACCAACATTAGCATTATAAGTATCATCCCAAATTAATTGGGTTTGATTTAATTTTATTGGAAATAACCGACCTTTTACTGGTTTTAAAGTAGCTAAACCTTGCTGAATCTGACTAAAGGTTGCACCAACAGAGATCGCTAAAGCTGATGCCGCAATAGCATTTGCAACATTATGTTGTCCAACTAGCGGTAATACAATTGCGCATTCACCTTTTGGGGTATGTAATGTAAATGTCGTTTGTTGAGCATATTGAATATTACTCGCATAAAAATTGGCTGATGAGTTGGCCAACGAAAATGTCCAAACTGTTTTATTTGTTAGCTGAGCAAACCATTTATCTGAGCAACTATCTAAATTAATAATAGCAATACCATCATTAGGTAATCCTTGAAAGATTTCACCTTTAGCTTTTGCCACACCTTCAAGCGAACCAAACCCTTCGATGTGTGCTTCAGCAATATTATTAATTAAAGTACTTTGCGGTTGAACAAGATTAGTAGTATAGGCAATTTCACCAATATGATTAGCACCTAGTTCTATTACTGCAAATTGGTCTTGCTTGGTTAAGCGCAGAAGTGTTAATGGCACACCGATGTCATTATTGAAATTACCTTGAGTATAAAGAGTCTGACCGCAATTTTGCAAAATGGCTGCTGTCATTTCTTTAACTGATGTTTTACCTGATGAGCCTGTCAGTGCCACAATCTTGGCTGTACTTTTTTGGCGGACAAAATTCGCAATTTCCCCTAAAGCTAAGCGAGTATCTTTGACAACAATCTGCGGTATTGCTTTATCAATTTTATGATCGACAATCACAGCTATAGCACCGTATTTGATAGAAAGCTCAGCAAAAGCATGCCCATCAAAATTATCACCAACAAGTGCAATAAACAACGATTGTTTAACGATTTTTCGTGAATCAGTACAAATAGAATCAATCACAACACTTTCATCTGGAATATGATAAGATTTACCATTCACTATTTTTTTTATTTGCTCAATTTCTAATGGAATCATGGTTGATTCTCTACTCCTAAAAGCTTTTTAACTGTTTCTTGATCTGAATAGTGATATTTAGTTTTACCCACTATTTGATAATCCTCATGCCCTTTACCTGCAATTAAAATTACATCATTAGGTTTAGCTTGTTTTAACGTTTGTGTAATGGCTTGCACCCTATCGGTAATTATGTATAGGTTGTCGGTATGATGTAAACCTTGCTGAATATCCTCAATAATTTTCATTTCATCTTCAGTACGTGGATTGTCATTAGTCAAAACAATTTTATCGGCAAACTGTTCTGCTATTGCAGCCATTAAAGGTCTTTTACCGCTATCCCTATCACCACCACAACCAAAAATCACCCATAAAGTTCCTTTACAATGAATTCGACTTGCTTGTAATGCTTTTTGTAATGCATCAGGAGTATGCGCATAATCGACAATGACCGTTGGACTATTTTTAATATGCAATACTTCCATTCGTCCACAAATAGGTTTCAAAAAAGAAGCCATATTAATTACCGCAAAAAATGGAAAGTCCAATGTTAAAAGCGTGGCTATAGCTAATAATAGATTTGAAACATTAAATTCACCTAATAATCGACTATGAATAATGGCATTTCCCCAACTTGACTCCATATGAATTTGGGCACCTTTATCATGATAATCAATCATAGAAACCCCAACATAAGGTATATTTAATGCTTTTAATCGGCGCAATGACTTAGGTTGACATGATACTGCTGTCACTTGAGAAAGTTTTTCAATCCAACGTTTACCATATTTGTCATCATAATTAATAATCGATTTACCAGCAGTTAAAACTTTTTTTTCTTTTTCATCAGAAGTAAATAATGACCATTTTGCTTTAGCATATTTACTCATGGTTTTATGGTAATCAAGATGATCACGACTTAAATTGGTAAATACGGTAGCTACGCAATTTAGCCCTTTAACGCGATCCATTGCAAGACCATGAGAAGAAATCTCCATGGCCACAACTTTGACCTGTTTTTTTACAAAATCAGCTAATAATGTTTGCACATCTATTGCCGAAGCTGTCGTATTAGCTGATGGCTCAATTTGATTATAAATTCCGTTACCAATAGTGCCTAAAATAGCTGTTTTGTCATTAAGTAATGTTGTACATTGCGCAATGAGTTGGGTAACTGTTGTTTTTCCATTAGTCCCAGTTACACCAATAACCGACAATTTTTTCGATGGTGAATGATAAAACTCATTGGCGATTAATGATAAACGTTGCGAAAGTTGAAAAACACTGATTTGTGGGATGACCGGTTTATTATCTTTTTTTAGATAGTCAATTTTTAGATCATTCGATTTTCTTTTTGTTTCAATCAAGATAACAGCTGCACCTGCTGAAATGGCTTGAGGAATAAATGTTCGCCCATCAACGGTATGCCCCTTGATTGCAACAAAAACATCATTTTTTTTCACTTTACGACTATCAATACGCAAATGATTAAGTGGGAAATCGTTTAATTTTAGATTACAACTTCCACCTAATAATTCAAATAATGTTTTAAATGAGCTTGTAGCCATCATTTCCACCTATTAATAAATAATCATTTGGCCATCAACTTGGCGATCTGGTTTTACATTCATCGTTCTAAGCACGCCGCCCATAATTCGGCTAAAAACAGGAGCAGAAACCGACCCGCCATAATATTGACCTGCTTTTGGATTATCAATCACAACGACAAGGGAATATTTTGGCTCTGTTGCAGGCGCAATACCTGCGGTATACGCTAAATATTGATTAACATATCGCCCACCCGATAATTTTTTTGCTGTTCCTGTTTTAACACCAACACTGTAACCAGGAACCGATGCTTTGGTTCCTCCACCAGTAACAGCCACCGCTTCCATTAATTGAACTACTGTTTTAGCCTCTTTTTCAGCAACTACACGTTGACCTTTTACCGGTTCTGTGACTTTTAAAATTGATACCGGTCGATAAATTCCATAACTACCGATGGTCGCATAAGCTCTTGCTAGTTGTAACGGTGTAACACTTAACCCATACCCAAATGCAAATGTCGCTCGTTCAATATCAGCCCATTTTCTGGTTCTATCAGCTGCAATTGAGCCACTAACCTCACCACCTAAACCTAACCCCGTTGGTTGACCAAGTCCAAAGCGGCTATAGAACTCTACAAGATCGCCCTGCTGCATTTGTAAAGCTAATTTACTTACTCCAACATTACTTGATTTTTCCAAGATACCAGCCAAATTGAGTGCTTTTTGATATGACACGTCCTTAATTTCATAGCGATTAACATAAAATGGTCTAGTGTCAATAATAGTATTTAAATTAGCTATTTTCTTTTCTAAAGCTGCCATTACCACTAAAGGTTTAACCGTAGAACCAGGCTCAAATGCATCAGTGACAGCTCTATTTCTCAATAAATTATAATCAATTGATGAACGATTATTAGGATTATAAGATGGACTAGTTGCCATTGCTAAAATCTCACCGGTATGTACATCAATCAATACCGCTGTTCCACTGTCTGCTTTATTAAATTCAACTGCTTGACTAAGTTCGCTATACACCAATGATTGTAAACGTTCATCGATACTTAGTGTTAAGTCTGATGCTGTTTCGCTTTCTGTACGCTCTAATTCTTCAATGACACGACCTACTCGGTCACGTCGCACTACTCTCTGCCCAGATTCACCAATTAACCATTTATTAAAGCTTTTTTCGATACCCTCAGAACCTTTTTCGGTACCATTTTCATCAATATCTGTTAAACCAATTAATTGAGCTATATTTTCTGCCGCTGGGTAATAACGTTTAGATGTTTTCGCAAATGATATTCCCGGTAGTTTTAGTTTTTTTAAATAGTCAGATATTGTTGGCGTTACTTGCTTAGACAAATAAACAAATCGCATTGATGGATTACCCAATTTTTGCGCTAATGTCGACATTGGGATATTTAACGTTTTAGCTAACCCTTGCCACCTGATATCATCTGCTTTAACGCCTCCCTTTTTTACAACAATTTTAGGATCTGCCCAAACATCAAACATTGGCACACTTACTGCTAATGCACGACCGTTACGATCGGTGATCATTGCTCTTGGCGCATCCATTTCTTGGTGACGAAGCGAACGTTTATTACCTTCTGCAATAAGTTTATCGGGTTCAATAATTTGCAACAATGTCATTCGGACAATAAGGCAAATAATCGCAAAAATAATAAAACCGTATACAATATAAAAACGATTAGGAGTAAAATATTGCTTTTTACTATTCAACTTATTGGTTTTATTTGTTTTCGTCGTCTTTTTTGCTGTGTTTTTTTTATTTTTAGTGACGGATTTCATTATTTACTCTTTATCACAATAACTGTTTCATTTTGCGGCGTCACATAAGACATACCTAATTGATTCTTCGCTCTTTCTTCTACTCTCTTGGGATCTGCAAGGACATTTTCCTCAATAACTAAATTTCGCCATTCGCTTTCTAATACATCTTGTTCCAATAAAAGTTGCTCGCGTTCAAATAGCTGTTTACGAACCTGTTGCGTTGTTATTAATACAGCACCAGCAGAAATAATAATCATTACAAGTAACATCAATGAAATTTTTTGATGGCCAAACAAATCACCAATAATTAAACCAAATAAACTCCTACTTGGTCTTCTTTGAATATCTTTATCAATGTCGATTTTATCTGGAAAAGTCTCATTGTATTGGTTGCTATTCATCTTTCCTTTCTGCTACCCTTAATAGTGCGCTTCGAGAACGCGGGTTATTATTAATTTCAATAGTATTTGGCTTAATTTTGCCAAGAGATCTTAATTTAGCACCACCATATTGTTTTATTTGTTGTTCTGTTAGTGGTAATCGAGCGGGTAAATCCGGACCTTTACTCTGTTTATTAATAAATTGCTTTACAATTCTATCTTCTAGAGAATGAAAGCTAATAACAGCAAGCCTTCCATGGTTGGCAAGAATAGATAAACTACTGTTTAATACTTGCTCAACTTCTTCCAATTCGCTATTAATATAAATACGAATAGCCTGAAAACTACGTGTAGCTGGATGCTTATTTTTATCTTTTCTTGGTGTTGCTTTTTCAATTAAATTAGCCAACTCCAAAGTACGGGTGATCGGCAAAACTTTATTCTGCTCCACGATCGCTCGAGCAATACGCTTGGCAAACTTCTCTTCACCAAATGTCTTTAACACCCACGCGATATCGTCTTCATCACTGCTGAGTAACCATTCACTTGCTGTTAAACCTTTATGGTTATTCATACGCATATCAAGTGGTCCATCACGCATAAAAGAAAATCCCCTTTCGGGGTCATCAAGCTGTGGCGATGAAACACCAAAGTCTAACAAGATGCCATCAATCTTACCCATTAGTTCAAGTTTATCAATATATTGGTACATATTTGAAAACTCACCACGAATAAAAGTAAATCGAGGATCTGTTATCTGTAAAGCAACTTGCTCAGCACGCTCATCACGATCAATAGCAATCAACCGACCTTGTGTACCAAGTTGTTCAAGTATTAAACGAGAATGACCGCCTCGCCCAAAAGTACCATCAACATAAATGCCATCCTTTTTTATATTTAATGCGTTTACAGCTTCGTTTAATAAAACCGTTGTATGTTGATAATCCATCAATTTTTTACTCTTATTAAATAGTTAAACTTTTCAAATTATCTGATAAGTTTTCAATATCGGTTGGTAATGCAGCAATATCATCGTTAATTTGTTGATACCAAATCGCCTCATCCCAAATTTCAAATTTATTAGATTGACCAACAAACATTGTATTTTTTTCTAATTTTGCATAAGTACGTAACGTAGGTGGCAATAAAATTCGACCTGAGTTGTCCATCAAACACTCAGTTGCATAACCCAATAACAATCGCTTAATTCTACGTTCAGCTTCTACAATCGTTGATAATGTTGCAAGCTGTTGTTCGATACATTTCCATTCAGACAGAGAATAAAGCGTCAAACAAGAATGGTATAAACCAATTGTGCAAACCATACCTTCAGACAAAGATTCACGGTAACGAGTAGGAATTGCTAACCGTCCTTTATTATCTAAATTGACCGAAATTGCACCACTAAACATGAAAGTACCATTATTTATAAATTTCTTGTTAATTTTTATTTAATATAAATCATCAAGTTAATTAAATAATCTATTTTTACCACTAACCCCCACTTTTTACCACAAATTCTCACAAAATAATAGGTCGTTGGTTAATTATTTATAAAAGATTGGTTTTCTTCCTCAAAATGAACAAATATCACAAAAAATCATAGAGGGAAACATATTATAGTTAAAAAATTTAAAGGACAGTTTAAAACAACAATTGGTAAATTGTGCCTTAACCAATGCCTACCTTTTTATTGGCGAGTTAGCTAAACATTTTGGAGTAGGCGAAGCAACATTAGATGAGTGAATTAGCTAGTTTTTATGACACAAAAAATTATCTATATCAAAAAAATATTAGGGGCTGTTGATCTTTACTGTACATAAATTTCTCAACAATACATTGGCAGCCACATTAACATAAATGCCAGTGATACCATACTGGCATAATTCCTTTCTAACTTATCTTATCTAGTTGATATTGAACGATATTTCTTGATTCTAGCAAAGGCATTCTCGACTAAATGACGATAGCGATAAAGGCACCTATCCATACTGCTTTTATCTATATCCTTACCATAATTACGTTTAGCAATCACCGTTCGTCCGCCTTTTTGACGAACAAAGCACCGAAAAAGGCTCGCTGTCATAACCTTTATCGGCTATCACTGTATTCACTTCATCGAGCTTTTCAACTAGGTTTTCTGCATAAGTGATATCATGTCGTTGTCCTTCAGAAAGCTCAAAACAAATAGGCAAACCACCACTATCAACCGCAAGATGAATTTTAGTTGAATGACCACCACAGCTCTGACCTATTTGCTCGGAATGCTCTGTTGCAGCGCCTGTACTATGTTGATGAGCCCTGATAATCGAGCCATCTAGGAACACCCATTCAAAATCCGCTAGTTGTGATAAATGTTTGAAAATATCAACTAATATTCCTTTTTTAGACCACAAATTAAATCGTCTATAGACGGTGCTCCATTCACCAAACCCTTCTGGCAAATCTCGCCAAGGAATACCGGTTCTCATTCGGAAAAGGAGCCCTTCAAACGTCATCCGATGCTCGGATTTATTATAAACTCGGCCAGTATTTCTCATTATTTGTAGTAGCTTTTCCCACCGTTTATCTGTTAGCATTGTTCTTGGCATGATGAATCGAGTTAGGGTTGTTTTTTGCAGAATTATTATAACTCACATCATGCCGTCTAAAAAATAATCACGAAAGATCAACACGCCCTAATTTATCATTAATATAATTATCATTTTAAATGATAGTGTCATTAAAGTTTCTCCATGGGTGGTTATTTCTCATCGCTTTTTGATAGTTACCTGGAGTTACCCCGAAATTTCGACGGAAAATAGCAATAAAACCACTAATATTATCATAACCTAAATTTAAAGAAATTTCTGTGATAGGTCTGTCCGCAACAAGCAACTCTAAAGCTTTTAACATACGTAGTTTCTGTCGCCATTCTGTGAAATTAAATCCAGTTTCATTTGTAAATCGACGAGTTAATGAGCGTCGAGAAATCCCAGCCCAAACGCTCCATTCATTAATGTTTCTATCATCACTAGGATTATTAGACAAAGCTAAAGCAATTTTTAACAAACGAATATCTTTTGGCATTGGGAGTGCTATCTCAACTTGAGGGATTATACTAATCTCGTCGACAATCACTGCCATCAATCGCTTATGCTCGGGTTGCAATTCTGAATTATTCCATGTCATGGTTCGGGTAATTGCTTCACGCAATAGACTAGATAATTCTAGCATGCAGGGTTTATTCGGCAGATTATTACATTCGCTTTTTTGTATATAGATACTCCATCCGTGGAATGGCCCATGTGATCCGAGAAGAGAATGCTGTGTATCTGGAGGTATCCATATACCATGAGTTGCGGGTATTACCCATTGACTACTTTCCACTTCAATTGAAATTAAACCTTGTAATGTACCAGCTAGTTGTCCTCTCGAGTGATGATGAAGTTCTGTTACTTTCACTGATGGGGATTTGAGTGATGCCGATATAATCATAGGTTCGTTATCAGAAGAAGCGACCTCTGGAGAAATGAGTGAAATATTCATTTATATGGCCTATAAGTAATATTTTGTGGCTGGAATTAGTTAGTAATTTTTTGTTTTACTAACTATCCTAAATTAGCCCAACTTAATTCAAATAAAATAAATATAACTATATATATTAAAAATAAATTAGCAATAAATCATGAATGATTTAAAAAAAATATTATTTAATATAATTGATTGAAATAATTAATGTTATATATATTTTTAGTAGCTAGCTGTCTAGAAAGAGGTATAAAATGAAAGGAAAACATGTTTTATTTGGCATAAGCCCTTTTAATTCCAAATTTAATGAAAATTACATTAAAAATATGTTGGAGTGGGGGTTTGATAATTATGATCATGTAGATGTTTTACATCCACATGAAGAGGCTAAGTATCTTTTAATAGGGACTGGAGATAATGAGGTAAAAGCACGTAAAAAATCACGAAAAGAATTTTATCGAATTGAAAGGGCTATTAATAATTATTTATCAATGTCTGGTCATGATTTTTTTGCAAAAAGAATATTAAAATTTTCTGATTTTTATACTGACGAATTGTATAAAAAAAATGTAGAGATAATAAAAGAAGATTTTAAAAATAATGAGAATTTTCACTCATTATGTATAACTCAGTCATATAAAGCTATTTTGAATAAAAAAAACGCCATTAGTAAAACATCTGAAATAAAAGAACAGGATATTATTATTGCTACAGAATATATAATAAGAGAAATTCCTTTTATTATTTCCCCTTCTTTATTGTCATCTTCACTAACTAGTCTGCATATATCTTATTACTGTTCATGGCCAATAGCTGATTATGTTTATGCTGGAAAGTTAAGTATCAGCCCTAGTTCAGATACAAAAATTATTGTTAAAGATCATTCAATTTAATTATTAAGTAATATGGAGGTAATATGTTGACTATGAACAATCATTTTCCAGGAGTGTTGTCTGATGAATATGGACAAGATCCATACAAATATATTGATTTATTGGATAAAACGGAGAACGTTATTTATGACAAAACTTTAAATGCGCATTTAGCTATTAGTTATGATGCTGTTCTTAGCATACTTGAAAATTCAGTATTATTTTCAACAAAACCTTTATCTAAAAGAGCTGAGCCAGTAATGAGGGGAAA
The DNA here is from genome assembly GCF_013345045.1 of Gilliamella sp. ESL0250. Lineage (NCBI taxonomy): Bacteria > Pseudomonadati > Pseudomonadota > Gammaproteobacteria > Orbales > Orbaceae > Gilliamella > Gilliamella sp. ESL0250. The sequence continues at coordinate 23,379 of NZ_JAAEDV010000004.1, forward strand.
AGTTCTGGCTCAGATGGAAGGTAATGGACATAAAATAAAAAAGATCATGCTCTTACATCAGCTTACCGGTCGTGTGTTGAAAGATTATTATCACCCCAAACTGACAAATCTATATGATTCATTGTTAACAGAAATTATAACTAAGAACAAATTTGAATCTTATATTGATCTAGTTATCTCCAATGATTGCAGCACTAATAGTATCTTGCAGGAAAGCTTACGAATTACACCACCTGTTCATTTAATTCCACGCCAAGTCGAGGATGATAGTTGTGTTGAAGGTGTTAACTTAAAAAAAAGAGATTTAATATTTTCCTTAATACCATCAGCAAATAGAGATGAAAAATATTTTGAACATCCAAACACATTCAATCCACGAAGAGAATTTAAGGGACATCTTTCATATGGAGTGGAAATTCATGCTTGTATTGGTGCTCAATTTGCAAATATGCAATTAAATATCGCCCTTCAAAAATTAGTTTTAATACTTAAAAATTATAAAGAAATTACACCACCAACGTTCGGTGGAATATATACACAAGGCGCAACTCAATATAATCTGGAAAGAGTTTAATATGAAGCAATCGATTGACCTGACAACCTCAGAAAGAAAGTTAGTGTTTGCTATGACACTATCTAGTATATTGCCATTATTAGATAGCAGTATTGTTAATGTTATTTTACCCTCAATTTCGAATGACATTAATACCTCTTATGCTTATATGCAATGGGCTGTTACCATATATATGCTTGCTTGCGCAGCTGGCATATTACTATCACCTTATGTACATGAAAATTTTGGACTCAAGAAAGCATGGGTATGCTCAATTTTTGTCTTTCTTGTTGGTTCTATATTAGTTGGATTTTCGTATAATCTGGTTTCTTTAATCTTGTATAGATGTCTACAAGGTTTTGGTGCAGGAATTTTAATTCCTATTACTCAATCTACAATAGCAACTTATTTTGGTAAGGAAAGACTAAAGCCGGTTATGGCATTGATTGCTATTCCGTCAGTCTTTGCCCCTGCACTAGGGCCAATTTTTGGAGCAATCATATCAGAACAGTTAAATTGGAGAATAGCTTTTTTTATCAACATACCTTTAGTACTTATGGCTTTTTTATTTGGTAGAACGACAATGCCTGATAATAAAACGTCTAAATACAATATGAATATTTATGTATTAATGACATTTTTAATTGCTTTAATAATATTTTTCATCTCTATTAAAAATATCACTTCTGGGCATTTTTTTGATATTTTTAATATTATTATGCTAGTTTTAGGTATTAGTTTGATGCTGGTTTCGCTTATTATTAATAACAAGTCAGACAGTAAACTGATCGATTTAAGTTCATTTAGTTGTATTCAATATTCGTTCGCAATAATTATGGGATTTCTGACGTCACTTATCTTTTTTGGTTTCATGATTTTTTTTCCTTTAATACAAGCAATAAATGATAATATATCTATTACATATATTGGTATGTTGCTAGCTCTACAAGGTGTAGGTGCCTGGTTGGCTAGAAAATTTATTTATAAATCTCTAAGTGAGATAAATTCATTTCTAATTATTGGTGTAGGATTAATAATATCAGCAATAAGTATATTAATAATTCAAGTAGGTGGCAATGCCTTTGAAATTATCGGTTTTACTGTTCGAGGTTCCGGATTAGGCGTCGCCACGATTGCTGTTCTCTCTTCTCCATTTGAGTTCTGTGATAAAAATCAAATTAAGGACACGAGCGCTATCACGCGTGTTACACAGCAAATTGGTGGTGCATTTGGAGGCGTACTATCAGGAATATTAATCAACCTCACTCAACATCAAATAATTTCAATAAACTGCGCTTATCAGGCAATGTTTTTTGTGTCTCTGGCTTTTGGTTTTCTAGCGGTTATTGTCTATATTTTCTTTGGCCGAGTGAATACAAGGATTTAGCATACAAAAAAACGGAACATGTGAGTTCCGTTTTTTTCGCTTATTCAACGATACTGCTAAGCCACTTATTCAGTATTGAACAATTGAATGAACTATAAAGAGTCTCAACCGCTGACGCAGGTTTCAACTTGAATAAGGTATTTTTTCTGTTTAAACTAATTTTCTAAACCACTTACACAGTGTAACTGTATACTTTTCTTGCAGATATTCTTAGCGGTATGAAAAAGCATCAACTAAGAAGATTATCCCGTGACAAGACAACTAAGTAGTGAATTTAAAAGAGAATGTGCAGGATTAGGTCTGAATTCTATATTTTTGGCAGGAATACCTTGTAGATATCTGCTCAGAACATCATGTACTAACATTCGGGTTACCAAATATTGGTGTTTATACTTGTCAAAGTATAATTTTGCCACTGATCCAATTCCTGATGATTCAAAAATTGGACATAGTTGGTCAAAGCAAAATCGGGATTTATTTCCTCATCATAGGTAAACCAGATGTGTATTTCATTTTCTGCTATCTTCATAAAGCTTTCTACTTATTCTTTGGTTTCGTAAATACGGTTTAATTTGAAACTCCATTGACTGAACTAATCCAAGCTCATCTTTCAGGCAGCTTACTGAACTTTGATATCAAACTAGAGTTATCTGTACAGCAGGAAAGTTGCGCCTAGAATAGGGAAATGGCGATAAATAGTCTGTAACTATCCCCTAAAATAGTACAGCAAAAAAGTAGAAAATTCTCTATGATAAAAGTAAAGGGGATTTAATTATGAAAAAAATGACTGAACATCAGATTGTAGCTATTTTAAAAGAAGCTGAAGCCGGTATTCCTGTCAAGGAGCTCTGTCGTAAATATGGCATGGGTAATTCAACTTTCTATAAATGGCGGGAAAAATACGGCGGAATGGAAACTTCGGATATCAAACGCTTAAAGGGGCTGGAGGCCGAAAACCGCAAGCTTAAGCAGATGTTTGCCGAACTGAGCTTAAAATCCCAGCTTCAGGAAGAAATCATAAAAAAGCTTTAGTGCCCACAAAGGCACGTAAAACGTGGGCACAGCAACTACAACAAAATCATTCAGTTACTATTGCTATGAGTTGTGCCATTGTTGGCTTAAGCCGTTGTGCTTATTATTATCAACCTAAGTTACCGGATGATTCGGTGATTATTTCGATGTTGAATGCTATCACAGACCGGCATTTACGCTGGGGCTTTCCTAAATGCTTTAATCGCATCAGAAAGCTCAGCTATAAATGGAATCATAAACGGGTGTATCGGGTGTATTGTGAATTAAAGCTTAATCTCAGGGTAAAGCGTAAAAAACGCATTCCTTCACGATGCCCGGAAAGGTTATTAGTACCCAATAAACAAGGTGAATGTTGGTCAATGGATTTTATGAGTGACAGTAGTCGTAATCAGCGTCGCTTTAGGACATTCAATGTCATCGATGATTTTAATCGTGAGGCGCTAGGCATTGATATTGCAGTCAGCTTACCGGCAGGGAGAATTACCCGTTATTTAGATAAACTCGCCGAATATCATGGGTATCCATTAAAAATACGGGTCGATAATGGGCCAGAATTTACAGGAAAAACCTTTATAAACTGGACAAAGTTACATGGTATAAACATTGATTATATCCAGCCCGGTAGCCCATATCAAAATGGTTATATTGAACGATTTAATCGTACCTATCGTACTGAAGTACTCGATTTATATCTTTTTAACAACTTAGCGCAAGCAAGGAGAATAACCGAAGAATGGCTAACCAGTTATAACACCAAATGACCTCATGAAGCACTAAATAATATGACGCCGATTAAGTATAAAACACTAAAACAGGCAGCTTAATTTTCTACGTGAGTTGTGTACTAGGTTTGGGGTATTTACAAAACCACCCTATCAGATTACCCACCCGAGGTACAAAAGGCAATTTTAGATAATAGCCAAGAGTGGGGCGTGATTGATGACGAAACGGGTGAGCTTATCGACTATGGTCAATTTAAAAGACCCAAGAAAAAAGCCAGCCGAAAAAGAAAAACAAAAACAGCAAAACAAGCAGAAAAGCCCATAAAAGAGGATTCAGAGGATTAATTGGTAAGATCAAAGCACTGCTGATCCAGTGCTTTGGAAGCAAAATTTATTGTAAAAATTCATTACCGACGTAAGTTGGCAAACAAAACTGAAGAAAATTTAAGATGCAGTCCAAAACCCTGTGACATTCACTTTATTCTGCTGCAAAACAGCTCGAATAGGCATTTGATTAACATTATGATCTTTTTCGGCTTGTTCTAATACCTGCATTTTACTTTCACCAACTAAATGTAGATAGATATTTTTACTATTTAAAATAGTAGGTAACGTTAAAGTAATACGATCAAGTGGCGCTGTTAATGGTGTCATCCCGACAACTTTTCGACCTGATTTCATATCTAAACCGGCCGCTAAATTAGCTGCCCCTGGGAATAATGAAGCTGTATGTCCATCTTCGCCCATACCTAAAACAATTACATCAAATGGCATCGGAATTTTATCTAACATCTTGTCAGTCATTTCGGCGCCATCAAATGGATTATCACAACTGTTTTTTAAACCGACAAAATTAGCCAATTTTGCATTGTTTTGTAATAAATGCGTCATCACTAACTTTTCGTTACTGGCATCATCATTATCATCAACCCATCTATCATCAACTAATGTAATAAAAACTCGGCTCCATTCTATATTTTGTTGACTTAGTGATACAAATAATGGAATAGGTGTTTTCCCCCCCGAAACCGCAATAGAAGCATGTCCTTTTTGTACAATGGCCTGTTTTAATTCATTGACGATATGTGAGGTTAAATCTTCGATCAATAATTGACTATTTTGATATTTATTTAACGTAAACATAGTTATTTTTCCTTTATTCAAATTCGTGCCATGAATGCCCATCTTTAGTGATTAAGGCAACGGATGCGACTGGTCCCCAAGTTCCAGCTTGATAAGTTTTTGGTGGTTCTTTTTCTGTTTCCCATGCACTAATAATTGAATCAACCCATTTCCATGCTGCTTCAACTTCATCACGATGAACAAATAACGCTTGGCGCCCCCGCATAACTTCAAGTAATAAACGCTCATAGGCATCAGCGCTTTGTTGGTGAAAAGTTTCGCTAAAACTTAAATCAAGTTTAGTAGTTTGTAAATTGTGAGTACTATCTAATCCCGGTACTTTGTTTAGAATTTCAATATCCATTCCTTCATCAGGTTGTAAACGAATTGTCAATTTATTTTGAGGTAATTGTGGATAAAATTCACTAAATAGATTAAGTGGTAATGGTTTGAAATAAACAACAACTTCAGAACATTTGCTCGGTAAACGCTTACCTGTACGTAAATAAAATGGAACGCCCGCCCAACGCCAGTTATCAATATCAACTCGAATCGCAACAAATGTTTCGGTATTGCTTTTTTGATTTGCGCCGTCTTCTTCTAGATAGCCCGGTACATTAACACCATTAACGAATCCTGCTGTATATTGTCCACGAACTACTTTTTCGCGTATATTGGTTTTATCAATTGGCCTAAGGGCATTTAGTACGGCTATCTTTTCACTACGTAAACTGTCATCTTCAAGGTTAGCGGGTGGTGACATGGCAATCATGGTTAATATTTGTAATAAATGATTTTGCACCATATCACGCATTTGACCGGCTTTATCAAAATACCCCCAACGTCCTTCAATGCCTACTTGTTCAGCTACTGTAATTTCGACATGATCAATAGAATTACGATCCCAAAATGACGCAAACACTGTATTAGCAAAACGTAAGGCTAAGAGATTTAGTACTGACTCTTTACCTAAATAATGATCAATACGATAAACTTGTGATTCACTAAAGAATTTAGCCACCGAATCATTGATTTCACGAGATGATTGCAAATCAGTTCCAAGTGGTTTTTCCATCACAATGCGGTTTTGTGATTGATTTAATCCTGCGGCAGCTAAACCTTGGCAAATAGTCCCAAAAGCACCTGGATGCATTGCAAAATAGAAAATAGCGGGATGACCTGAATCAAGTTTATTTTTCAACCCTGCAAAACCCGCGCTATCATTAACATCTAATTTATGAAAATCCAATCGTTGACTAAATCGTCGCCAAATACTATCGTCTAACGGCTCCGGCATAAATGAGATGAGTGCATCTTTTGCAACTTCACAATAAGCGGCATGATCCCAATCAGCGCGTCCTACGCCTAAAATCTTGGTTTGTTCAGGTAGTTTTCCATATTTTTCTAGTTGATATAAAGACGGTAGTAATTTACGTCTTGTCAAATCCCCTTTAGCACCAAAAATAACTAAATCGCAAGCTGGGATATCAGACATGGTTTTCTCCTAGGATGGTATAATGTAATTATTCTATTATGTTGGATGGTTAGTGTACAGGCTAAATCATAACAATAGGCATTAGCCTACATTAGCGCTAAAACAAAAAGGTCACCACAGTGGTGACCTTTTGCTTGAAACAAGGAATTGGATAATATTCCAATATATAAATTATACGCGTACAAAATCCATATGAACTAATTTTGGTTTAAATGCATGACGTTGTACTGCTTGTACTTTTACTTTAACTGCTTTGCCGTCAACCTCGATAGTTAACACTTCAGAGTAAAACTCTGGTTTTTCTTGCATATTAAAGATTTGGTTGTGATCAAGCACAACAGAGATTGCAGGCTCAGTTCCACCATAAATGATGGCTGGGAATTGACCAGCGTGACGCAGGCGGCGGCTCGCACCCTTACCATGCTCTTTTCTAACTTCAGCTTTGAATGTAAACATATTTATTTCTCTTAATGATTTAAAATAAAAGCCAATTACAGGCGACCCAGTAGTTGACTATCAAACTAGCACTTTAAAAAGTGGTGTGGATTATAAAGTGTTATCCCTGTAAACGCAATCAATTAATCATATTACAAATGAGTAAAACATTGATTGCGTATGTGGCATAAAATATGAACGATTAGATCAATTCTATCAGAAAACCATAAGTTGATTTTTTATTAGGAGATGATTTTAATGGTTTTGTAATACAACCGGATTCGACACAAACCATTGATTTATATTCATCATCACCAAAATCCGCCATGGCTTTAGCTTTATTTATCCATGGATTCCAAGTAACTACATCACTGACATTAGTATTGGTTAATCGAATTGTTCGGATGCCATCAGTTATCGTTAGTTGTTTACTCGCATCAGTATAAATACGATCGACTTCTTGATTAAAAGTTAATTGACCTACTGTCGCCGGTTTGTTTTCAACATCAAGTCGTTCTTGATAAGTTTCACCTAAACCTTTGACTACAACATGGTCAATATTATCAATACCAAAATAAGTATGTAGCGCACTAGTTATATCAAAGTCAGCAAAACAGCTTAAAGTAACTTCACAAGTTTTACCTAAATGAAGATTTAATGACACAGTAAAAGGTTGGTGACAATAAGGTGCTGTCTGCTGATTATTAGTAAGAGACAATATGAGATCAACACCATTATCGTCCTCTTTACAAGAGTCTAATTTCCATTCAACAATACGCGCAAAACCATGAGAAGGATTCCCTAATTGACCAAACCAAGGCCAGCAAACGGGTACCCCTCCTCGAATAGCCACTCCTTGTTTAAAATTTGTTTTGTCGCTTAGCCAAACAACGGGGGTTTGCTCAGTAGCGGGTTGCCAAAATAGCAAATGTGCACCTTGTAATGTAACCGCTGCCTTGCAAGTTTTATGGTTAATAACCACAATAGGGAGTTCACCATAAGTCGATTGCTTAACCGATGAGCTTAGTGATACGCCTGATAAGCCACTATCTAAAATCGCTTTATATATACTCATACTTACTCCTAAATAATAAATTTAATCAACAATTAATATCGAAACATATCGATAATTGTACGCTTTTTAACTTAATAATAAAAACACTATAGATGCCAAAAGCTTTTTTTAATAAATTGGAGTAAAATGGCAGGCTATAAAAATAAGATAACACACGGGTTATTTTTGTTAAAAAGTTTCAGGAAAGGCTACGTTTATGTATAAAATCCCAATGAGTTTGTATATTCATATGCCATGGTGTGTACAAAAATGTCCTTATTGTGATTTTAATTCACATACCGTTAAAAGAACGCCAGATTATGAAGCTTATGTAGAGCATTTGATTAAAGATTTACAGCATGATGCTGTTTTTTGTTCAAACCGTTCAATTCATTCAATCTTTATTGGCGGAGGTACACCGAGCCTGTTTTCTGCTGAATTGATTGATAAATTATTATTGAATATAAATAAGATTATCCCCATAAATAAGAATGCCGAAATCACCATTGAAGCCAATCCAAATTCTGTAGATATGGAAAGATTCAATGGTTATCAGCAAGCAGGTATAAATCGAATATCAATTGGTGTGCAAAGTTTTCAAGCCGATAAGCTGGTTAAATTAGGGCGGATACATGATCCCAAAGAAGCAATCACAGCAGGAAAACTAGCCCAAAAATTAAATTTAAGAAGTTTTAATTTAGACTTAATGCATGGATTGCCAAATCAAAGTATTGATGATGCCATATATGACTTAGAACAAGCCATTGCTATCGCGCCGCCTCATTTGTCTTGGTATCAATTAACTATTGAGCCCAATACACTATTTGGATCAAAACCACCCGTTTTACCAGATGATGATAAACTTTGGGAAATTTATCAACGAGGACATCAATTATTGACAAGCCATGGTTATCAGCAATATGAAACTTCGGCTTATGCTAAAGAAGATTTCCAATGCCAACATAATTTAAATTATTGGCGATTTGGGGACTATTTAGGTATTGGATGTGGTGCTCATGGTAAATTAACACAACCTGATGGCAAAATTATTCGCACCATAAAAACGCGTCACCCAAAAGGGTATTTAGAAGGACGTTATTTAGATAAATATTATACAGTACCGGAAGAAGATCTGCCCTTTGAATTTTTTATGAATCGTTTTAGACTATTTGAACCAACACCTAAACACGAATTTGAACAACGAACTTATTTACCATTACAAACAATCGAGAATCAAATAGCAACTGCCATTGAAAAAAACTATTTAATTGAGGATAAACAAAACTGGCAAATAACCGATCATGGAAAGTTATTTTTGAATTCGTTATTAGAGCTATTTTTATAGTTAATTAACTGATATATATTAATTTATTTAAAATAAGATAATTGTTTACATTTATTTAACATGATAGATACGAACTATTTAATCAATCATTCTGGTATCTTTACATACTTTTTTTAAAAAAAAGTGCATAATGTCTCTCGACAATGCATTTATTTCATTGTTTTCCTATTCCTTATGTTTTCCCAATAACTTTGTTATTGGGATTTTTTTTGCCTATACTATTAATAGTATTATTGCTTTTAATGATTAGTTGAAAGAAGCGTGCGAAAGAAATTGTTCTTGTTGAGCTAATGTAGATGTGCCTTCCATTGGGCCTTTCTTAGATACGGCAAGTGCACCACTCGCATTTGCATATTGCAAGGCTTTTTCGACCGAATAACCTGCCAACATTAAACTGACAAATGTTGCGCCAAAACAGTCGCCGGCTCCTGTTGGATCCAGCAAATTGACCTTGTACCCATTAATATGCAGTGTTTTTAAATGACCTTGTTCATTAAGTCCATAATAATTAGCACCTTTAGTGCCCCCTTTTACCACTATATGCTTAATACCTTTTTTTAGCAAAGTAGACATGGTTTGTTGCTCTGTTTCACCATTATGCTCAGCAAAATAACTGACTTCATTTTCACTCGGTAAAAAGATATCGGTATATTCCATAATATAATCAAAAGATTGCTCCATTTCGGGTATATCAAACATCTCTTTGCGTAAGTTAGGATCGAATGAAATTGTACCGCCTTTATTTTTGATAATATCTAACGCTTTACGCATAGCATCAATCACGCGAAACGAATAAAGCGATGACCCCATTACATGTAAATGAGTACAATCTTTTAATAAGTTTTCATTAATATGATTAAATGAAAGTAAACCACATGCACTATTTGGAATATTAAAAATAAAATCTCTTTCGTTAGCACCTTTATAAGTAACAAATGCACTGCCGGTATTGGCTTTATGATGTGAAGTAATGCCATCAATAATCACACCGTCCTTTTTGAGGCGACTAATACACATTTTGCCAAAGGCATCTTTTCCGACACAACTAAAAAAGACAACGGGAAAACCTAATTTTGCAACTTGATCTGCAAATATTGCGGGAGCACCACTAACAAAAGGACCGATAAACTCTCCTGTTTGATCGAAACGTTGATTTTGTGTTTTCGCCAAAAACTCAACCAACAGCTCACCTATCGTGCAGATTTTAAAATGCATATTATGTCTCCAAGATGTTTTGATAAGTCACACAATATTTATTGGAAATAAGCTGATCAAAATGAGTATCTAATAATTGTTGATGATATTCAGTCACAGCCGGTCGTGACAAAACCACCATATCAATATCAGCTAATATCCCAATGCTATTGTTATCATTATGGGCGATGCGTTGTGGCAAAATGCCAATAGTATGTGCCGCTTTTTTCATTATTTGTTGATAAGTTTTAACTTGTTCTAAATTTTCAATAATCAATTGATTATCAGAATTAATTGCACTTAATTCAGTGATAAAATGCGTGACTGAAAATTGATTCAAGACAAAATTAATCATCTTGTTATCTTGCAAAATATTGCCATCAAGTAACACGCCACCAACAACAATCACTTCAGCATCGGTAAATTCTTTTGCTAATTGTGCGTTACTAATATCATTCATAATAAGTATTAATGATTTTTTGCTATGTAAAAATGGAATCAATTTCCTTATTAAATTGCCATGGCTTAAAAACAACGTATCACCATCATTAATATAACTTAAGCAGACTTTGACTAATTCAATATCACGACAATCACTAACACTTTGTGTATAACTTTGGGTAATGGTACTTGCCTGATTAAACACACTCTCTGGAGCAATATAAATCGCTCCACCAAAGGATCGCTTTAAATATCCTTGCTGCTCTAAATAAGTTAAATCTTGACGAATAGTCACATTCGAGACTTGAAGCAATTCTGATAACTCATCAACTTTAACTTCGCCTTGCTGACGAACTATTTCTGCAATTTGCAATCGTCGCTTTAATAGGGCTGAAGATGCTCTAGCCAATTTTATTTCCCATGCTGTAGATAAAAATGAAGAAGCAGTGATAATAGAATTAATCCTATACTTGGTCAACATCAAACTAGATCAATGTTTTACCTTATAAATCATATTAATAATGCTTAACACATTCTTTATTCTGCAGCATTCCCTATATACATATTAACCATCAAAACGAAAATTTATAAATTATTTTTATTTCGTTTCGAAAGTAAAGTTGAATTTTGTGATCTATCTCACGTGATTACCACTAGAATAACTTACGTTTTGAAAGTATATTCATTGATAATAAATTTCAAAAAGAAAGTTATTAGCACAATATCAATCAAAACCAAATTATTAAGGGAAAGTCATATGTCTATCATTTCAAGCCACAATATGTTAAAAAAAGCGCAAACAGAACACTACGCTGTACCTGCCTTTAATATCCATAATTTAGAAACCATGCAGGTTGTTGTCGAAACTGTCGCCGAATTGCAGTCCCCTGTCATTTTAGCTGGCACACCCGGGACATATAGTTATGCCGGAACAGAAAATATTATTGCCATTGCTGATGAGTTATCGAAAAAACATAACATTCCATTAGCAGTTCATTTAGATCATCATGAACAATTCGACGATATAGCTTATAAAATTAGCGCCGGTGTTCGCTCGGTGATGATTGATGGTTCACATTTCCCATTTGAAGAAAATATTGCGATTGTTAAACATGTGGTGGATTACGCCCACCGTTACGATGTCAGCGTTGAAGCTGAACTAGGCCGACTTGGAGGCGTTGAAGATGATCTCGTTGTTGATGCAAAAGATGCTTTATATACCAATCCTAATCAAGCAGTAGAATTTATTGAAAAAACAGGAATTGACTCTCTTGCTATCGCCATTGGTACCGCACATGGTCTTTATAAATCAGAACCAAAACTAGATTTTGAACGCTTATCAGAAATCCGTTCAATGGTTGATATCCCCCTTGTATTACATGGTGCATCTGGCGTACCAGAAAAAGATGTCCGTGAGTGTATTCGACGTGGTATTTGTAAAGTCAATGTCGCAACCGAATTAAAAATTGCATTTTCAGATGCCCTAAAACAGTATCTTATTGAACATCCTGATGCTAATGATCCTCGTCATTATATGAAACCTGCAAAAGCAGCAATGAAAGATATTGTCAAAAAAATTATTGCGACATGTGGATGTGCAGGCAAATTATAGGGGGACGAGATGATGATCTATACATTAACGCTTAACACGGCAATCGATATGAATATTCATTGTCAGGGGCTTAACCCTAATAGCGTCAATCGCACATTACACACGAAATATAGTCCCAATGGTAAAGCAATCAATGTTTCCATTGTCTTACATAAATTTGCTAAACCAACTTGTGCAATAGGCTTTTTTGGCGGGTTTTCAGGTAAATATATTACCGATGAACTGACAAAAATGCAGATTGAGACAAAACCCTGTTTTATTGACGATATTACTCGTATCAATGTTTTTATTAATGATGGGCAAAATGAATATAAATTGGTGAGTAAAGGTCCATTTGTACCGAACGATAAAAAAATCGAACTGCTCACTATCATTGAATCATTAGTCAACAATAGCTATTTAGTTATTAGTGGTAGTTTACCTAATAATGTTGAGCCTGAATATTATGAAACTATTTTAGATTTATGTAATCAAAAAAATATTAAAGTTATTCTTGATATTAGCCACAAAAAATTAAGCCAGTTACTTACCTATAAGCCACTATTAATTAAACCTAATGATGATGAAGTAAAAGAGATTTTTGGTCTTGAAACAAAAACCACATCACAAATCATTACCACGCTAGAAACGCTGCACGCGCAAGGTGCACAAAACATTTTATTAACCATGGGTGCTAAGGGACTCTACTTTTCTAATGGGGTGCATATTTGGTATTGCAATGCTGTAGCAATCAAATTAATCAGCTCTGCTTGTGCTGGTGATGCTTCACTGGCGGCTTTTCTTAGTGAATGGTTACCTGAGCAACAACATATTGAAAAATCAATGAAAAAAGCATCTGCGACTGGTGCTAACGTGGCCGAATCAGATGGATTAGGGTTATTAGATAAAGTCAATATTTATATGGATCAGCTTGAAGTTACCCAAATAAAGTAAGGGGGATTATTATGAAAAAAATATTAGCTGTAACAGGCTGCCCAACGGGCATTGCCCATACCTATATGGCAGAAGAAGCCTTGAAAGCGGCTGCTGAAAAAGCAGGCATTGAAATTAAAGTGGAAACCAATGGTGCAGGTGGGGTTGATAATGCCATTACCGATATAGATCTTGCCAGTGCAATGGGTGTTATTATAGCAGCAGACAAAGATGTCAATCCAAACCGTTTTGATGGATTGCCTGTTATTGAAGTCCCTGTCAAAGATGGTATTCATAAAGCAGCCGCACTAATTGAACAAATCACTTCAGGTAAGGTTCCTATCCGCAAAAGCGATAAAAATGACACCAAAAACTCGGTTTCACCATCTAACCCAATAGATGTAAAAGAATCGATGGGTCGACAGATTTATAAACACCTTATGAGTGGTGTCTCTAACATGTTGCCTTTTGTTGTTGCTGGTGGAGTATTAATTGCACTCTCATTTTTATGGGGGATCTATTCAGCAGATGAAACCAATGCACAATACAATGAATTTGCTGCATTATTGATGAAAATAGGCGGGCAAGCATTTGGTATTATGGTACCAATCTTTACCGGTTTTGTCGCTTACTCTATAGGAGGAAGACCTGGAATGGTTGCCGGTTTTGTTGGCGGATTGATTGCCAATATGACCGGAGCTGGTTTTTTAGGCGGCATTATTGCTGGTTTTGCTGCGGGTTACTTGATGCTTTATGTCAAAAAGTGGTTAGACTGTTTGCCTCGTTCATTTGAAGGGCTAAAATCTATTTTTATCATGCCATTAGTCGGCGTCTTTGTGATCGGTGCCGGCATGTATTTACTAGGCGGACCGATTGCAACCATTAACAATGCCATGAAATCATTCCTTGAATCATTACAATCCGCTAATCCTATTTTACTTGGTATAGTAATTGGAGCAATGTGCTCTTTTGACTTTGGCGGTCCTGTCAATAAAGCAGCCTATGTGACTGGCACCATGCTACTAGGTGAAGGTAACTTTTACTTTATGGCTGGAGTTTCTGCTGCGTGTATTGTGCCACCTTTTGTGATTGCTTTTTCAACGACGATTTTCCGCGACAAAGCTTTTACTGAAGAAGAACGTGCAGCTGGAATGGTAAACTATATTTTAGGTTCAACGCACATTACCGAAGGCGCGATTCCTTTTGCAGCTAAAGATCCATTACACGTGCTCCCAATCATGATGCTATCCTCGGCCATTGCTTCTGTATTAACTTTCTTAAGCCAAATTCAAGTCCCTGCGCCCCATGGTGGCTTTTTAGTACTGCCATTGGTAAATAAACCCTTTCTCTGGGTGGGTTGTATTTTCGCTGGTGCACTTATTGGTGCCATATTATTAGGTTTAATGCGTATTCATCAAAATCGACAATTAGCAATTAAAGACACAGTATAATTAACCAGTTGATACATCGATAACTTTTCGGTATATCAAAATTAATAAGGACGAAAAATGAGTCATTTAAAACTGACAACTAATGATATTTCAATCATAAGCGGATCTCACTCTAAGCAAGAAGCCATTCAGTCAATATCAGAAGCGATGATCAAAGCCGGTTTAGTTAAAGATGATTATACTCAAGCTATGTTTGATCGCGATGCGCAAATATCAACCTTTTTAGGTAATGGCATCGCAATTCCGCATGGAACCACTGACAAACGTGATAGTGTCATCGAAACAGGGCTAAAAATAAATTATTATCCTGAAGGAATCTATTGGGATGAAGATAACAATATTGCTTATGTTGTCATAGGTATAGCAGCAAAAACTAATGAACATCTAGATATTTTACGACAATTAACTCGTGCTGTAATTGCTGAAGATACCCTTGAACGCATTAAAGCAATTAATACCACTGAAGATTTATTAAAAATATTACAAGGTAGTTGATATTAATCATCCCATGATGAGATTGTATTCTCATTCATGGGATTGATGTTTTTATGTTACTTAATACTAGTTGGCATTAGCTGTTAAGCTTAATCTTTGATTTAAATACAAAGTTATTTTTTAGATTTGAAATATTTAAACCTATTATCGATAATGCTCTTATTATTAACTATTTCCAATAATACTAAATTGTTTTCAACGCTAAGACTAAAGACAATAAATGGTTCACCAATATCAGAATAATAACGGTTATCATCTTCATTGATATGATGTTTAAATATCTAGTTACGATTGAAGGTATCAGTTAAAAACAAACAGACGTCCCAATTTAAAATCAAAACCTAGATTTGTAGTTTTATAATGAAGCCCATTTTAGCTTTTGACTATATCGTTTAATAGATGATTTTTTTGTTAATAGAATTATATCCGTTTTAAAATAACTCGCAGATCTTCGCCCACCATAACAACCGATTCAAATCGAAAATTTGGCGCCATTGACAAATTGTGTAAGTTAGGCAATATACACATATCTTTTGCATTATGACCAAGTAATTTAGGCGCGTAATAGATAATCAGTTCATCAACTAAGTTTTGTTCTATTAGAGCACCAGCTAGCTTAGCACCCGCTTCAACCCAGACAGAATTAATACCTTTTTGACCTAAAATTGTCATTAAATGCACTAAATCAATATTATTTTTGGGTGAGGATTCAACTATTAAGTGGCTGTTAGGCTTATTGATGGGAATAGCTTGCTTCCGCACTACCCATATTTTGCCTAATTGCTTAAAAACATTCTCATCACCGGTTAATTGATTTTGACCATCAATAATGACACGAATGGGCTGCCGAATTTTTTCGGCCGAATAAACTTGCTTTATATCATCAGGTAATTCAGCATGTCTAACCGTTAAACTCGCGTTATCGGTTTGTACCGTCATGCGGGTACTTAAAATACAACTTGCCTGTGCCCTAAACTGCTGTACATCTTGTCTTGCCGTGCTTGATGTGATCCATTTGCTTTCGCCCGATGCCATTGCTACTTTACCATCAAGAGAAGTGGCAAGTTTAAGTTGTACATATGGCAATCCAGTTCGCATTCGTTTTAAAAAGCCTTGATTGAGAGTTTCAGCCTGCCTATCTAATACCCCAACAACCACTTCAATTCCCGCATCACGCAATCGTTTTATACCATTGCCCGAAACATTTGGATTGGGATCTTGCATGGCAATAACAACACGTTTAATTTGCGATTTGATTAGGGCATCGGCACAAGGTGGCGTTCGTCCAAAATGGCTACAGGGTTCTAGTGTTACGTATGCTGTTGCATCTTTAGCATTATTCCCTGCCATTTGTAGTGCATAAACTTCGGCATGTGGGAGCCCTGCTTTTTGATGATAACCTTTACCAATGATGTGATTATCTTTTACAATCACACAACCAACATTAGGATTTGGTGATGTGGTAAAACGACCAAGCTTAGCTAGCTCAATCGCTTGTTGCATATAAAAATAATCATTGTCGTTTATCATCGTCATCTAGGGTATTATTTCTGTTGTAGCTTAGCAATTTCATTACTAAATTGTTCGATATCATCAAAACTAAAATAGACCGAAGCAAAACGAATATAAGCAATTTTATCTAAGTTTTTGAGTTCTTCAATCACATAGTCACCAATTAATTTTGCTGGAACTTCGCGTTCACCGGTTGCTCTAAGTTTAGATTTTATACGTGTAATCGCATCTTCAATGGCATCAAAACTCACTGGGCGTTTTTCAAGTGCCCTTTTGATACCATTACGTAATTTATCCTCATTAAATGGTTCACGAACTTTATTGCTTTTAATGACATTAGGCATAATTAATTCAGCAATTTCAAATGTGGTAAAACGTTCATTGCACTCGACACACTGGCGACGGCGACGCACTTGATATCCTTCACCGACAAGACGTGAATCAATCACCTTTGTATCATCTGCATTACAAAACGGACAGTACATAACAATATCCTTATAATGACATAATTAAGCTTACAATAGCTGAAAATTTTAATTTAAACAAGGTTGATTAGTATCTTCTATTTTTAGATGGGGTAGTACAAGTAAATTTAAGCATTGAAAATGAAGATGATGACTGTGAGGATAAAATTGGCTAGTCAATCAAGTAAACAAATTGGGGCACTATCATTAAGTAAAAAATGCCGTCGCCTATTGGGCAACGGCACAATATTTACCAATCTAAGTTAATTAAAAAATCACGTAATTTGGCAAAATCATCAGGCATATTATGGGAAAGTAATGTCATATCTGCGCGTTCCGCTAGCGCTTTTGGTAGTGGAATTGACTTACCAAGAATATCTTCAACCACCTCTTTAAATTTAGCTGGATGTGCCGTACCTAAAAACAGACCATATTCACCGTCTTGCAGTTGATCACGTAATGCACGGTAAGCAATTGCACCATGGGGCTCTGACAAATAGTTTTTTTGATTCAGTTCACGAACGGTCTGCTTAGCAACTTCATCAGACACAGCAGCATGACCAAGTGATTTAAGTGCCCAACCTTCTCTTTTATAAATTTCCTCAATTCGAGGCCAATTATTAGGTTGGCTAACATCCATTGCATTAGATAGCGTTGCAACTGTTGCGTGAGGTTCCCATTTTCCGGTTTCTAAATATCGTGGTACGGTATCATTCGCATTTGTTGCAGCAATAAACCGTTTAATTGGTAAGCCCATCGTTTTTGCTAGCAAACCAGCAGTTAAATCACCAAAATTACCACTGGGTACTGAAATCACAAGTTGTTCACGTTGCTTAGGCGTTAGTTGTGCATAAGCTTCAAAGTAATAACAAATTTGCGCTAGTAATCGGCTAATATTGATAGAATTAGCAGAATTCAAACCAATGTTAGTTTTTAATTCCTCATCATCAAATGCTTTTTTAACTAATGTTTGGCAAGCATCAAAGTCGCTTTGAATCGCAATAGTATGGATGTTATCACCAAGTGTACAAAAAAGTTTTTCTTGTAATGGGCTAATTTTTCCCTCGGGATATAAAATTACGACCCGAATATTAGGTAAATGATAAAATGCATGGGCGACAGCGGCTCCAGTATCACCAGATGTAGCGGTTAAAATAGTAATTTTTTTATCTGCTGCAACTTGGACTAATGCTTGCGCCATAAAACGTCCACCAAAATCTTTAAATGCGAGCGTTGGCCCGTGATAGAGTTCTAGTGAGCCAATATCTGCTTCTACCGATTTTACAGGTGCAGGAAATTGGAACGCATTGTTAACGAGCCTATGCATATCATCAAAGCTGATCTCATCACCAATAAAAGCGGATAAGATTTTAGCACTACGAGTCACAAAATCGAGTTCTAATAATGATTCAATTTCATTTATAGAAAATTTAGGTAGCTCTTGAGGGAAGAATAAACCTTGCCCTCTTCCTAATCCTTGTTGCACCGCGTCAGCAAAACTAACTTGCTGGTAATGATCTTTTAAGTTATACAATTTCATAATATATTCCAGTTATCTTTATGCTTTAATTTTGTGCTTTTTCTGATATTAACTTAATCAGCAAAAAGTTGGCGTCTTCTTAGGTTTAACCCGATTTTTTTATAATCAATAAACTTAGATCACTCTTGCTCCTTGGGCATCTATTTTGCAAATATGGGTAAAACCTTCATCATTTTGTAAATAACAATGTTTAAGCAGTGATTCAATTTGTTGAGCAGTTTCCAGTTTATCGGCAATCACAAATATTGTTGGACCAGAACCAGAAATACCCGATGCCAACGCACCAAGTTGTTTAACCCGTTTTTGTGTTTCATCAAAGTGAGGCAATAGCTGTTTGCGATACGGTTCTGCAATATTATCAAAAAGCATTGCCGCAGCTAGCTTAGATTGCTTGGTATAACAAGCATGCAAGAACCCACCAACATAGCGCCCATGCGCTACACAATCAGCTTTTTGATACTGGGCAGGTAATATTGCGCGCGCATCAGCGGTTGAAACCTTAATGCCTGGATATGCCATTACCCAGTACCAATCTTCAAAATGAGGTATCGATTCACTAATGATACCCATTTCATCAAGGATAAGTTGCATTCCACCCAAATAGCAGGGTGCCACATTATCATAATGCACACTACCAGAAATACGTCCTTCAAGTTCACCCATCATTGAAAGCATTTCAAACTCATTAAATGGTTTATCAAAAAACTCATTTAAAGCAACAAACGCCCCAACCACAGAGCAAGCGCTTGATCCTAGTCCCGAGCCAATTGGCATATTTTTTTCAAGCATCATACTGACAGGCAATTTTTTACCCATTGCTTGGCAAAAGCGCTGCCAACATTGATAAACAATATTATATTTAGGATTATCGGGTAGTTTTTTTACAAATTGACCTTTGCTAGTAAGGGAAAACTCATTAGCAGATTCAACGGTAATACAGTCCCCCAGCATCGCACCACTAATCGGGCTAATTGCTGCACCTAATATATCAAAGCCAACACTAATATTGGCCATTGATGCTGGTGCATAAACAGTTAAAGATTTATGACTCATTTAACCCCCAATTTTGCCAGATGTAGTTCGTAAAATATCAGCAAAAACGCCTGCTGCTGTGACATCATTCCCTGCACCATAACCACGTAAGACCAAAGGAATTGGTTGGTAATAACGCGTATAAAATGCTAAGGCATTTTCGCCATTTTTGACTTTATAAAGAGGATCTTCACTATCGACAGCTTCAATTCTAACACTGCATTGATTGTTTTCTATGCTACCAACATAACGTAATACTTTGCCTTGTTTTGCCGCTTGTTCTGATTTTGCTTTAAACTCTAAATCTAATTGCGGTAATTTAGCCATAAACTCATCAATACTACCTTGTGCATATTGATCAGGTAAAACCGATTCAACTTCGATTTGATCAAGTTCTAATTGTAATCCTGCTTCTCGGGCTAAAATTAATAGCTTTCTAGCGACATCTGTACCCGATAAATCATCACGAGGATCAGGTTCAGTAAAGCCTTTTTCTTTTGCCAATTTAGTGGCTTCGGACAATGACATGCCCTCATCAAGTTTTCCAAAAATAAAAGAGAGCGAACCTGATAATATGCCAGAGAATTTAATTAGTTCATCCCCAGCATTAAGTAAATTTTGTAAATTTTCAATAACGGGTAAGCCAGCTCCAACATTGGTGTCGTACTGAAATTTACGTTTACTTTTTTCAGCTTCTTGACGTAAACGTAAATAATAAGCCATTGAACTTGTATTTGCTTTTTTATTTGGCGTGACAACATGAAAACCATTAGCTAAAAAGTCTGCATATTTATCAGATATTTCACGACTAGAAGTACAATCAACTAAGATGGGATTAAGTAATCGATTATTTTTAGCAAACTCAATAATTCCATCTAATGAGTAACTATTTTCACTGTGCTTAATTTGCTCTCGCCAATTTGAAAGATCGATACCATCGCGATTAACAACGTTATGTTTAGAATTAAATAACCCACAAACACGCAAATCGATCTGTTTATTTTTAAGCCATGCTTGTTGACGTTCGATTTGATCAATTAATGCACCACCGACACCACCAACACCAATCACAAACACATCAAGCATTTTATCAGTACCAAATAACATCTGATGTGCAACACGTACGCCCATCACGGCAACATCATTATCAACCACAACTGAAATAGACCGTTCAGATGAACCTTGTGCAATTGCAACAATATTAATATTGGCTCTAGCAAGCGCTGTAAAAAAGTTAGCCGATAAGCCTCGCAATGTCCGCATACCATCACCGACAACAGAGATGATCGCTTGTTTTTCGATCACTTCAATTGGTTCAAGTAATCCATCTTTTAATTCTAAGAAAAACTCATCACTTAATGCTTCTTCTGCGCGATACAGTTCAGTTTGGGGTACACAAAAACTGATACTATATTCTGATGAAGATTGAGTAATAAGTACCACTGAAATACCTGCATAAGACATTGCTGAAAAAACACGGGCAGACATACCAACCATGCCCTTTAATCCAGGACCAGAAACATTGATCATTGCCATGTTATTTAAATTGGTAATACCTTTTACTGGGTTTGTTGAATCAACCACATTTGCTCCAATCAGTGTTCCCGGTGCATCAGGGTTATTCGTATTTTTAATTAAACAAGGGATTTGGAACTGGGCAATAGGTAAAATTGTTCTTGGGTGAAGCACTTTTGCACCAAAATATGAAAGTTCCATGGCTTCTTGATAAGACATCGTTGTAAGTAGTTTAGCATCGGGTACAATACGGGGATCACAGGTATAGACACCATCAACATCTGTCCATATTTCACAGCTATTAGCACGTAAGCATGCTGCTAGTACCGAAGCTGAATAGTCTGAACCATTACGCCCAAGAACAACTAACTCGCCTTTCTCATTACCTGCTGTAAAGCCAGGCATTAAAATAATATGATCTTGTGGGATACGCATTTCACTAATGCGGTGTGAAGACTCTGCAATATCGACCGTTGATTCTAAATAGCTACCTTCTGCAATTAACATCGCGACTGGATTGATTACAGTAACTAAATGCCCCTTAGCCTTTAGTAGTTCTTCCATAATGGCGATAGAAAGTTTTTCACCACGGCAGATAATTGATGCATTAATGCTATCAGGACATTGACCTAATAAACCAATACCCTTAAGCAATTGCTTAATATTATTTAATTCATCAAGTGCAAAGCGTTTCATCTGTTCATAAGCAAAATTAGGTTGTGCTTTTGCAATGCCTTCTAATAAATCAGCAAAGATTTTTTCAGCATCATAGATATTATTCTGTATATCTTGCCCTGCAACTGTTTTTTCTACCATTGCGACTAAATGATTAGTAATTTTAGCCGGTGCTGATAAAACAGCTGCGTTTTGCTCTTGCTTAGCATTATTTTCAATAATCTCTGCAACGCGTAAAAAACGTTCTGCGTTAGCGACAGAAGTTCCTCCAAATTTTAAAACTTTCATATCACACCTTTACTTATTGTTCTAATTTATGCCCATTAAAATCCAAAATACCTTTTGCCAAAAAACCAGCAATTTTAAAAATATTACTGTAAATATCAAAATTTTATCTTTTATTTGTTTTTATGCTTTTTGAACATATTTTTTATATAAACTAAAAACCCGCCTTTTTTGGCGGGTTTTTATATTTTTTAAGGGAAAATCAACCCGCCCTATATTGAATAATAGTGCTTAAGGTGCCAATAATGTTTGAAATAGTCATTATCATTTTCATCACTTCCCTAACTAAATTTATACTTTAAACGCTAAAAACAAAACAGCCCGACATTTTCATGTCAGGCTGTAATTTTAAAAAACTTTTTTACTGTTTTCGTACTCATGAACGACTTTATTCAAAGCTTGGTAGATGCTTTCAGTATCTTGTTTTTTTAATGCTTCATCAAGAATATTAAGGTACGATAACATTAACTTTTGATTGTCTTCTGCAAACGTAGGCGATATTTCCTGATCTTCATATAGCATGACATAAGTGCGCGCAAATCCAAAGATCAAAAAATAAACCGCTGCATTTTTTGGGTCTTCTTGAATCAATGTCCGCATAGCGTTGCGCAGTTTCACATAGCTATCTGTACCCGGTAAGCTTGTTGCAAATGTTTTAGTCACTTCAGTAAATGTCATTACCATTAACCTCAATCAAAATTACAAGGGAAAAGAATAGCAATCCAAAGAAAGAAGTGCAAGTCTATTTTGTTTTTTATATCTATTTTTTAAAATTAAAGAATATCGATATTTATAATTTAATCCCGATGTTATTTGATTATTCACCTTCTTTGTAAACCGCTAATCCAGCTTGAGCTTGTGCAACAGGCATTATCTCAAGTGAATTAACATTAAAATGTGTTGGTGTATTAACTAGCCATGAGACAGTATTGGCGATATCATCTGGAGTTATATAATCAATACCCTTGTATACGGCAGCTGCTTGCTCATTATTTCCATGAAATCTAACATTAGAAAATTCAGTACCACCACATAATCCAGGTTCGATATTAGTCACCCTAATGTTTGTTCCTAAAAGATCGGTACGCAAATTAGCACTAAATTGTTTAACAAATGCTTTAGATGCACCGTACACATTTCCACCTTTGTAAGCATAGGTACCAGCTACAGAACCAAGGTTAATGATGTAACCAAAATTACGCTCAACCATACTAGGCAAAAGCTGATGGGTCAAGTGGATTAATCCAATTATGTTAGTTTGGATCATTGTTTCCCAATCATTATAATCGGCTTGATAAGCAGGCTCTAACCCCAAGGCCAATCCAGCATTATTAATTAAAATATCGACAGGTTGAAATTCTTTAGGTAGCTGCAACAATATTGACTCTACTGCATCTTTTTTTGTGATATCCAAAGCTAAAAAAGTAAAGTTTCTTCCCAATTCATCCGCTAGCTTTTGTAATTTTTCTGCACGCCTAGCGACACCTACCACTTTATAGCCATCTGCAATTAGCTTACGACAAATAGCTTGCCCAAATCCAGAAGATGCACCAGTAACTAAAGCGATATTCATATTAAATCCCCTTATTGACTATATAACAATTTGAGTGTATTTCCATAAATGCAATAGGTACAAACAAGAAAGTAGTAAATAAAAATATACTAAAACACATACTTTTCTGAAAGTTTTTTACAAATTATGAAATACTAATAAAAAACCCGCTAATTAAGCGGGTTGATATTTAACACTTCATTTAGCTGGTTCTTCCACTGGCTCTTCATCTTTTAATGGAACAATCAAAGTATCAATATGGGTATTATTGATAAGTTGACGAGCAGAAGACATTAATTTACTCCAGAAATCCTGATGATGCCCACACACAACCAGATCAATGTTATATTCGTGAATCGCTTCAATTAATACTTGGTCAAATTCCCCATTGCCCGAAAGAGTATGAGCGATAGGATAACCTGCATCATCCGCTAATTTATTTAATGCAAGATGTGCATCTTCGGTAATACGATCTTTCATATCATTCATATTGATATCAACTAAACCCGTGTAAAGATCTGAATAATTAATACCAACATGAATCAATGATATTTGAGCATTATATGGCCTAGCCATCGAAACGGCTTTTTCGACAAGAACTTCACTTTCAGGTGATAAATCAACTGCGACTAATATATGTTTATAAGCCATGATACTTTACTCCTTCCTATTTTTAACGCTCAAGTAAATTGAAAATCAGTACTCTACTTTTACTACTAAATTAATTTTTGAGCAAGCCAAAAAAGTGATCCAGATAACAAAATCGAAATTGGAAGTGTTAAAATCCATGTTAATGCAATACTTTTAATGGTTTTACTTTGCACGCCACCACCATCAACAATCATCGTCCCCGCAACCGATGAAGAAAGAACTTGAGTTGTCGATACGGGCATGCCGGTGTAACTTGCAATCCCAATTGATAAAGCTGTTGTGATTTGTGCCGATACGCCTTGTGCGTAAGTCATGCCTTTCTTACCAATTTTTTCACCGATAGTAATCGCCACACGACGCCAACCAATCATCGTCCCTACCGCTAATGCGGAGGCAACCGCAACAATAATCCAAATTGGGGCATACTCTACTGTCTTAAGTAAATCATTATTTAAAGATTTAAGATATTGTTTGTCTTCTGATGATACATTCGGTTGTTTGGCAACATGAGATACCGTATCAGATAAACATAACAATATACGTCTAGTTTGTGATCGTTGATCAACAGTCAATGAGTCGTAATCATTGATTTTGTTAAATAAGTGATTAGCAATCCCTAATGTGATAAATGAGCGTGAATAATCACAATGATATTTATTCAAATCGCCTTCTGGAATACTGGTGTCTAACGCAGGCTGCGTACCAATTATTGTATTTAAATCATCATTATGGGTAACAAAATACTCTTGAATATTGTGAATCGCATTACGAGTATTTGTAATATCATAGGTCGATGCATTCATGTTAACAATAAAGCCTGCAGGAGCAATGCCCATTAATACTAACATTAATAAGCCGATACCTTTTTGCCCATCATTAGCACCATGTGAAAAACTCACACCAGCAGCTGAAATTATAAGCATAATGCGAATCCAAAAAGGGGGTTTCTTTTTGCCATAGAGTTTTTCACGTTGTTCTGGCGTCATGAAAATACGTTCTCGTTTTTTGCTGCTTTTTTTACTTTGGCTTTTACGTGTCCAATATTTCCTCAACAAAAAGATCATCAAGCCTGCAATCACAAGACCTACAACAGGGGAAACAATTAATGATAAAAAGATATGAATCATCTTAGGAATATTAAGGGCATCTATTATTGATGTATCCATAATAAATGCGTTAGTCAGTGCCACACCAATAATTGAACCAATTAGGGTATGTGAGCTTGATGCTGGAATACCAAGATACCATGTTCCAAGATTCCAAATGATAGCCGCAAATAAAATAGAAAAGACCATAGCAAGCCCATGTGATGAACTTACATTAAGTAATAAATCAGTAGGTAATAGATGAACTATGGCATAAGCCACACTGAGGCCACCAAGCAAAACCCCAAAAAAGTTAAACATACCAGCCATAAAAACAGCGAGTTGTTCCTTTAATGCCCTAGTATAAATTACTGTTGCAACAGCATTAGCTGTGTCGTGGAATCCATTAATTGCTTCATAAAAGAGTACAAAAAACAGTGCCAAAACTAATAGTATAATGGTCGAAAATTCTAATTCAGCAAATAGATGTAACATAATATATCTTTCTGTTGTTAATAGCGGCCCTATTATCCTTGAGAATAGGGCAATGAGCAAAACAATTTTTAAATTTTTCGTTTTGCATAATGTGCAGCTAAAAGCGCACAAATCATTAATTGAACTTGATGAAAAATCATTAAGGGTAAAATCATTATGCCAATTATCGACATGGGAAAGATAATGCTAGCCATAGGAATACCGCTCGCTAAGCTTTTTTTGGAACCACAAAACACAATAGTGATTTCATCTTCTTTGTTAAAACCCAGTAATCTTGAACCATAAGTTGTTATTAATAAAACAATAATTAACAATATAATAGAATAAAAAATAATTGATAAAAGTGATAACAAACTAATTTGAGACCAAATGCCATTAGCAACGGCATCACTAAAAGCTACATATACAACTAATAGAATCGAGAATCGATCGGTTTTGGAAATGACACTTTTATATTTATCCACCCATTTGCCAATAAAGCGTCTTGATAAGTGACCAAGTAAAAATGGCAACATAAGTTTTAACATGATAGAAGTGATGGCATCTAGCATATTCATAGAATTTGAAGCTTGGGTATGCATCAATAAATTCACTAAAACAGGCGAAATAACCACCCCTAATAATGTTGATGCTGAAGCACTACAAATAGCCGCAGCCACATTGCCTTTTGCAATTGAGGTAAACGCAATAGCAGATTGAACGGTTGCTGGTAATACGCAAAGATAAACAAAACCTAAATAAAGATTTTGTGATAAAAAAGTGGGAACCAAAACTTGCATTATCACCCCAAGGATCGGGAAGATAACAAAAGTAGTCATAAAAATAACCAAATGCAATCGCCAATTTTTTATGCCAATAACAATTGCTTGAAAAGAAAGCTTGGCACCATGCATAAAAAAGAGTAAGCCAATAGCAAAGGTTGTGAGGTTTTCAAAAAAAACTTTGGTTTGCCCCTCACATGGGAAAAAGCTTGCTGTAATAACGACACAAATTAGCGTTAATAAGAATGGATCAAGTTTAAAACGTTGGAGTATATTCATAGCTTTTAGCTTAATTAGTTAAAAAAAATCGCCACAATTGTGGCGATCTAAATAGAAAATAAAGTTTATTCTAAGAAACTACGAAGCACATCGGATCGACTTGGATGGCGTAACTTACGCAAGGCCTTAGCTTCAATTTGACGAATACGTTCACGTGTGACATCAAATTGTTTACCGACTTC
This sequence comes from Gilliamella sp. ESL0250, assembly GCF_013345045.1. Classification (NCBI taxonomy): domain Bacteria; kingdom Pseudomonadati; phylum Pseudomonadota; class Gammaproteobacteria; order Orbales; family Orbaceae; genus Gilliamella; species Gilliamella sp. ESL0250. The sequence continues at coordinate 50,657 of NZ_JAAEDV010000004.1, forward strand.
TTCTAGCGTATGATCTGTATTCATATCAATACCAAATCGCATACGTAACACTTTGGCTTCTCTTGGCGTTAATCCAGATAAGATATCGCGTGTCGCACTGCGTAAGCTTTCAGACGTGGCTGCATCTAACGGTTGCTCAAGAGCGGTATCTTCAATAAAGTCACCTAAATGGGAATCTTCATCATCCCCAACAGGTGTTTCCATTGAAATAGGTTCTTTAGCAATCTTAAGCACCTTACGAATTTTGTCTTCTGGCATTTGCATGCGCTCTGACAACTCTTCAGGCGTTGGTTCACGACCAATCTCTTGTAACATCTGACGTGAAATACGGTTTAGTTTATTGATTGTTTCAATCATATGCACTGGAATACGGATTGTTCTTGCTTGATCTGCAATAGAACGAGTAATAGCTTGCCTTATCCACCAAGTTGCATAGGTTGAGAATTTATAACCACGGCGATATTCAAACTTATCAACCGCTTTCATCAAACCAATATTACCTTCTTGAATAAGATCTAAGAATTGTAATCCGCGGTTAGTATATTTCTTCGCAATAGAGATAACGAGTCGCAAGTTAGCTTCAACCATTTCTTTCTTAGCACGACGTGCTTTAGCTTCACCAATAGACATACGTCGATTAATATCTTTAATTTGCTCAATAGAAAGATTAGTTTCTGTTTCAATTTGCTGTAATAGATTGATCTGAACTTGGATAGGTTCTTCAAATTCTTTCAAACTTACAGCAAATGCACTTTTAGCAGTTAATGCCTTATGATACCAGTTCATGTTATTTTCATTACCGGTAAAATGCGTCATAAACTGCTTTTTCGGCATTTTACATTGTTCCACACAGATCTTCATAATGGCACGTTCATGCGTTCTAACGCGCTCCATCATGCTTCTCATATTATTAACAAGAATATCAAACTGCTTAGCAACTAAACGGAATTGTTTGAATATTTCTGATAGATTTTCGATCTCATTTTGTGCTTTTTTATGAGCACGACCATATTTTTTTATAGCCTCAGAGGTTTTATCATGTTGCTCTTTTAATTCAGCAAATTTAGCTTTTGCAACTTCAGGATCGATAGAAACATCATCATCAGTTGAAGCATCGCTTTCTTCATCCTCGTTCTCATCGTCGCTATCATCAATGTCAATTTCGGTTTCACTAACTAACTCTTCAGGTAGTTCTTCCGCAACTTCTTCAGCATTCGGATCAACAAAACCTGTAATCAAATCAGATAAGCGAACTTGTCCGCTTTCGATTAAATTATATTGCTCTAAAAGATAGGTAATGGCTTCTGGATATTCGGATACTGAAGTTTGAACCTGATTAATACCATCTTCAATACGCTTAGCAATATCAATTTCGCCTTCACGCGTTAACAGTTCAACCGCCCCCATTTCACGCATATACATACGAACGGGATCGGTTGTTCTACCAATTTCTGACTCAACATTAGATAATACTAATGCTGTCGCTGCTTCAACGGCCTCTTCATCAGGGACATTATCGGAAAGTAATAACTCATCAGAATCTGGGGCTTCTTCAAGAACTTGAATCCCCATATCATTAATCATTTGGATAATATCTTCAATCTGATCTGAATCAATAATCTCTTCAGGCAAGTGATCGTTGACATCAGCATAGGTTAGGTATCCTAGCTCCTTACCTCGAATGATTAGGAGTTTAAGCTGTGATTGAGAATTTTGCTCCATAAAAGGTATCCACTTTAGTTATTTGGTCATCTATATTATATATGTAGAACAGTATCTGAAATCTACATGTACCCTATATATTTAGTCTTTTTTTGATAAAACAAGTATTAAAGTCGCCAATTCTTTTTTCTCTGCGGTACTTAAACCGGAGACTCTCTCTTTTGCGATTAGTTCATCTTGCCTTTGGGCGAGTATGTTATCATACAACTCTTTTAAAGTATGTGAAAAAGTTGAATCTATTTCATCATCTTGATAATGACACTCCCATGTTGATAAACGATTTAATTGTTTATAAAACGGTCTATCTATACACTCTGTTAATATTTGTGCTGTCGTTATATTGGGATAACGTTGACATAATTCAAGTAATTCAATGAAGATCTCAATACCTGCCATTTTAACTTGGCGAATCACATTAATATCAGAAACTTGCTCAGCAAGATTAGGATATTGAAGTAATAAACCAATTAAAACACGCATAGTGGTTAATTTCATTTGTGATACAGGGGCTTTTTCTTTCGCCTTTTCATCACCTTTAGAGCGATTTTCATTCATTAATTGCTCTAGCTGAGAAACATCAAGCAAACCTAAATAATTGCCAAGTTTTTGTAATAAATTTAATCTGAAAGCTTTTGCCTTAATTTGATCAAGTAGCGGTAAAGCTAACGAGCTCAATTTAGCTTTTCCTTCAGCAGTTTTTAAATCAACCTGTTTCAAAAGTTCATCAAATAAAAACTTTGATAAATTTGAGGCCTCATTTAAATATTTTTCAAAACCCGCTTTACCAACTTTACGAACAAAACTATCCGGATCTTCATCTTGAGGTAAAAAAGCAAAGGTAATTTTCTTACCATCGATTAAGCAAGACAATAATACATTAAGAGCTCGCCATGCGGCACTTCGCCCAGCATTATCGCCGTCATAACAAAATATTACCGAATCTGTTGCTCTAAATAATAACTTAATATGTTCTTCTGACGTTGCCGTACCTAAAGAAGCAACTGCATAATCAATGCCATATTGAGCAAGCGAAACCACATCCATATAACCTTCAACCACAATGAGTTGTTGAGGATTACGATTCACTTCTTGTGTTTCATAAAGTCCATAAAGTTGAAAACCTTTATGGAAAATTGGGGTTTCCGGTGAATTAATATATTTTGCTGGGTCATTAATGATAGTTCGGCCACCAAATGCTATCACGTTTCCTTGCCTATCACGGATAGGGAACATGATTCGTGCCCGAAAGCGGTCATATTGATTACCACTATCATTGGTTACAAGCATTCCTGCTTGTTCATAAAGCACTGCTTCAGCTTTTGTTTTAACAATGTTTTGTGAAGTTAACCGCCAATCATTAGGGGCAAAACCAATTTTATATCTAGCAATAATTTCAGCGTTAAGCCCTCGATTTTCAAGATATTTTTGAGCATCAATAGATGTTGGTAATACTAATTGCTGCTGGTAGAAATCCGTGATTTTAGCCATCAAGGTATACAAATCACGACGTACATTTCGAGATTCAATATGCTTGGATTGATCTATTTGATTGTTATCACTATCAATATAAGGTACTCGAATCCCTTGCATACTAGCCAATTCTTCAATAGCTTCAGGGAAAGACAACCGTTCATATTGCATTAAAAAATTAACAACCGATCCCGATGCACCACATCCAAAACAGTAATAGATCTGCTTTTTCTCATTAAGCGAAAAAGAGGCTGTTTTTTCATCATGGAAAGGGCAGCAACCAAAATAGTTATTCCCCTTTTTTTTCATTTTAACGCGTTTACTAATCACATCAAGAATGCTAGTTCGAGCAATGAGATCTAAAATGAAATCGCGAGGGATATGACCTTTCATGATAAATTTTCAACCAATTTAGGTGTTATAGAAAGACAACAAGCCGTATCAAAAATACGGCTTGTTAGAATTCTTTATATTAAAAAGATAACAAATTGATTTTAATATCAATTCAAGTTTTCAGTATAAATAATCTTAAAAACAATTAATATAGACGAGTGCGACGAGCGTTTTCTCTTTCTAATTTTTTAGCATGGCGTTTAACAGCTGCCGCTTTAGCTCGTTTACGAATAGTCGTTGGTTTTTCGTAAAATTCACGATTACGAACTTCAGCTAAAACTCCTGCTTTTTCACAAGAACGTTTGAAACGACGTAATGCTACATCGAAAGGTTCATTTTCACGTACTTTAATTACTGGCATGTGCCTCTCACCTCAAATTTGTTTAATATCACAAGGGACTAAAATTTAGTGCGCAATTTTACCCCTAATCAATATATGTTGTAAAGTAAAAAATCGAATTATTCTAAGAGAGCAAATTAATTTGCCAATCAACATATAGCGTCAGATAATAAATGAAATCTGATTAAGAATAAACAGGAGTTTTTCATGCCATCATTTACAGGTCAATATCCAACTCGCCGCTTACGTCGTAATCGTGCCCATGATTTTAGTCGTCGTATGGTTGCAGAACACAGCTTGACCGTCAATGACCTCATTTATCCAGTTTTCATTATTGAAGGCAATAATGTTACTGAACCGATTACCTCAATGCCAAATGTAAATCGAATGAGTATTGATGTATTACTAAAAGAAGCAGAACAAGTAGCTAAATTAGGGATTCCTGTTCTTTCATTATTTCCTGCTATTGAACCAGCAAAAAAATCACTACTTGCTCAAGAAGCATATAATGAAACGGGATTAGTACCGAAAGCGATTCGAACATTAAAAAAAGAGTTCCCCGAGCTAGGCATACTCACTGATGTCGCACTTGATCCTTATACCACCCATGGACAAGACGGCATTATTGATGAACAAGGGTACGTGCAAAACGATCGCTCTGTTGAGACGCTTGTAAAACAAGCGCTAATGCAAGCAGAAGCGGGAGTAGACATTATCGCACCAAGCGATATGATGGATGGACGCATTGGCGCAATACGTAATGAGCTAGAAAAACACGGTTTTGTTAACACCCAAATTATGGCTTATTCAGCCAAATATGCATCTTGTTTTTACGGTCCTTTCCGTGATGCTGTCGGTTCTGCCCAAAATATTAAAGGTGGCAATAAAAAAACTTATCAGCTCGATCCTGCTAACAGTGATGAAGCATTACAAGAAATTTATCAAGATTTAAGCGAAGGTGCAGATATGGTCATGGTTAAACCGGGTATGCCTTATCTTGATATCGTGCAAAGAGTCAAAGAAACTTTTGCTGTGCCGACTTTTGCTTATCAGGTTTCTGGCGAGTATGCCATGTTAACAGCGGCAATTGAAAAAGGTTGGTTAGATGAAAAATTAGCCATTACGGAGTCTTTACTTTGTTTTAAACGCGCAGGAGCCGATGGTGTATTAACCTATTTTGCCAAACAAGTCGCCGAATGGTTACACCAAAAATAAATATATTTATTCAAATAGATAATAATTACGCACTCCAATATTTGGAAGGCGTATTTATTCCTATACCGGACATGAATATCAAAGCACAGGCGAACACCTATTTGTTAAAACGTGTAATAACGATTATATCAATCAATAATTTACAAAACCTACCTGCAAACGAATGGGAAAGCGGAAAGAATGATACGGTTAAACCGCATAAAGCGATTTCAGGGAAAACCCCTTATGAGTTTTTAGAAGATTATTTTAATCATGAAGTGTAAACAACCTGACTTTCCCTACAAAATATCTAACATATCGAATCATATTATCAACCATACTGCTTAATAACAATACAACTTCCATTCTTCCTTGGGCATCGATAATAAGAAATAAAAATAAGTGATTACTTAGCCTTGGTTAATAATTACTCTTTGCTGAAAATCGTAAAAAAGTTTCAGGGAAGCTATATGTTTAAGTAAAAATCTGATAATATTTACAGGGATAAGCGATAAGGGAATAAAAAATGATTTATGAACTCGTACCAACCGAATTGCATGATGAATTCAAAGCTTTTCATCATGACCTAGAAAAAATAGCATCGCAACATGTAGAAGCTTGTCCATTTTGTAAAAAAACTGCATTTTATTTAATTCGTTCAAAACCAACTAAAACATACCGCTGTAAAGATTGTCATAAATATTTTACCGTTTCAACCAATACTCCTTTCAATCGTTTAATGCCATTTAATTGGCTAGAACTTATCTTTACTAGTCGTATAAAAAATATTAGTTATCTCAATATTGCAGAAAAACTTGAAAGCTCATTAGAAAAGGTAATACGTCGAGATCGTGCTATTATTCATTATCTTCAAATCCATTACCCATCATTGCATAAGTGGTATACACATCAAAAACAAACCACATTAATGCCAACTTTAGCAGAACAACATCAAACCATTAAAGCTAAAGTAACCGCCTTATTGAATGAACAAAGTCCAACGTGTATACACTGCGGATCGAACGAAACAACCAAAGTCGGTTCTCGCACTTGCTATCGCTGTAGGCGCTGTCGACATAGTTTTAATATTTTAAGCAACACTAGTTTAAACCGGATACCAAAACCTGAATTATGGCTACAATTCATCGATCTACTTGTTTCTGGAGCTAATAATTTACAAATAAGAAAAGCACTTAATTTACACAATGATACTGTACGTAAATGGCGTTCGGCTTGGTACCACATGATGAAAGATTGGCACTGCGAAGCACTTGCTATTTGGTGCAAAAATAAATAAGACAACAGAATAAAAGGAAATCAGCTCTATGAAAAAAAATAGTTTATTTTTATATATATGTATATTGAGCAGTACACTATCCATCAGCGGTTGCAATGATAAAAAAACAGTTGAGGAAAAAAACTTGCCACAATTACCGACAGCAATGATTAATAGTTATCTTTTTCATACTGAACCAGAACTTTTACCGTTTAGTAAAATGATTAAACAGCAACATATTCAAGGATCATCAAGTAAAATCATTAACTACAATGAACAAGGCTTTGTAGCTAATTATGATTTAGAAGGGTTACATGGCGACATTAACTATGAAACAGCTAAATATAGCTACGGCATGGGTGACACCAGAAATGTTTATGAGATTACTTTTGATTCATCGAAAAATATTCTTGGCATGAAAAACAATAATAATGATATAGTTGCAAGTTCAGAATTTGATGAACAAGGTCGTTTAGTTGAAACTACCCTATCACGATTTGCAGAAAATAACGTCATTTTTAACAGTAAAATTATTTATGATAACAACCGTGTCGAGCTTGTGTTATATAACGCTTATGTTCCTGTTGATGAAAAAACAAAGTTTCCTGTATTAGCACAAGAAAAAGATGTCGTTTACAATGCCAATAAACAATTAGAAAAAACCATCACTAGAACCTTTAAATTAGCATCAAATGGTGACATCATCATTAATGATAAAAATGAACAAGAGGTTGAACTCACCGAAACGTGTACTTATTCGGATTATAATCAAAACAACGATTGGACTAAAGCTGTTTGTATTACAACAGGCGATGAATCAAAAACTGTTAATCTAATTAGAACTATTGAATATAATTAATCATTGCCATATTCATCATAGTCACGGCAAAGTGTAATTGTATCTTCAATTAAGCGTCTTGCAATGGTGCCATACTCTGGAATTTTAGGTAATTGTGTGTAATGGTACCAGTTTGCTTCAATCAGTTCATTTTTGTCTACCACTATTTCACCACTATCATAATCAGCTAAATAAGCCATCATTAATGAATTAGGAAATGGCCAAGGTTGCGAGCCTACATAACGAATATTCTTAATTTTGATTCTTGACTCCTCAAATACTTCCCGCTCAACTGCGGTTTCCATTGTTTCACCAATTTCAGTGAAACCAGCTAAAACAGTATATAAGTTATCTTGATTATGCCTAACATGCTTTGCTAATAAAATTTTATTTTTGTGGCGAATAGCCACGATAATAGATGGTGAAATTTGTGGATAGTAACGCTCTTTACAATGGTCACACATACAGCACCATTCTGTATTACTAATATACATCTCATGTCCACAATAGCCACAATACTTATGAGAACGATAAAACTCAGAAAGTTGTACAGCTCGACCTGCCATATTAAATAGTGATTGATCAGTTATATCCAGTAATTGACGAATTGAACTCATTGCATTTTTCATTTCATCACAAATCAGCCAAGCAATTTGCCCATTCCATTCGCCTATTGGTTGCGCACGCTTATGGGTAAAACCGAGCTGATCGGCACGCCCAACAGGAACATCACCATTAGGCAACCATAATCGACCATTAGCACTGACAAACCAATAACCGATTTCATTACCGGTTAAATTAAATTGTTGTATATTCATATCATTGACACCAAAAATAAAAACGAAAAAGGAGGATTTACTCCTCCTTTTTTCAATACTATTTCTTTTTCTTCTCGTAAAGCCCTTTTTTCTCAAGTTCCCAGTAGATAACACGCTGCTGAGCAATTGTGAATAAGTTACTAACGATATAATATAAAACTAAGCCTGATGGGAACCATAAAAAGAACAACGTAAAAATTAATGGCATATAAGTCATTAATTTTTGTTGTAGTGGATCGGTAACAGGTGTTGGTGACATCTTTTGGATTAAGAACATGCTAGCACCCATTAATAAAGGCAAAATATAATAAGGATCTTGCGCTGATAAGTCATAAATCCAAAGTGCAAATGGCGCATGCCGTAGTTCAACTGCGTTGCCTAACATATAGAACAAAGACAAGAAAATTGGCATCTGAATTATTAACATCAAACACCCTCCTAATGGGTTCACTTTTTCTTGTTTGTAAATTGCCATTGTTTCCATACTCATTTTTTGTCTATCATCACCATAGCGCTCTTTTAAAGCTTCTATACGAGGTTGCAATAACTTCATTTTTGCCATTGAACGATACTGCGCACGAGTTAATGGAAATAAAATACCTCGAACAATAAATGTGATAACAATAATTGAGAAGCCCCAATTACCAATAAAACTTTGAATAAACTTCAATAAGTAAAATAATGGTTGTGATAAGAACCATAACCAACCATAGTCAACAACTAAATCAAGATGATTAGCTGTTTCTTTCAATTGACTTTGAATTTCTGGTCCTAACCATAATTTGGCTCCAATGGTTTGTGTACTACCCACTGGAATAATAGCTGACTCACCTTTGAAACCAATCGTTGCTTGTGATTTATTAGCCGCTGCTCGTGTATAAAATAAGTTATTTTTATCCTGTGTTGGTACCCATGCTGAAGCAAAATAGTGCTGTAACATCGCAACCCAGCCTGTTTGCGTCTCAACCGCTAACGCTTTATCTTTGATATCATCAAAACTATATTTGCTGTAGTTAGTATTCGAACTTGAATAAGCGGTGCCACGGAATGCGCTTTGTCCAACTCCACTTCCCCCTTCGGTTGGTATATCATCAGGTAATTTAATGGTTTGTTTTAATTGACCATACATTGCTACATCAACAGGCGCATTGCTTTGGTTATTAATGTCATACTGAACATCAACAGCATAATTACCACGATGTAATATGTAATATTTAGTATAACTTACACCATTAACTTGATAAGTAAGTGGAACACGCAATTCATCTTGCCCATCAGCTAACACATATTCAGACTTTTCAGTTTGATATACAGGGCGTTTTGAGCCTTGAGTCGCATTATCTGGACCATCTTTACCTGTTAAACCACTTTCTGCAATATAAACAAAATCGGGGCGTGATGTTAATAATTGGAAAGGCGTGCCAGAATGAAGCGTTTGCTCATATTTTAACAGTTGTGCAGCTTGTACATCACCGCCATAAGTATTAATGGTGAGTGACAATACATCTGATTTTACAGTAACTGTTTTACCCAGCATTGAGCCATCAGCTGAATCATCATCACTCATTTGTTGAGTTAATTGATTTGCGATTGGCGGTTTAGGTGCGTGATCTTCCTCCCACGCTTTCCAAATGAAAAAAGATACAAAAAGTAAAGCAATGACTAAAATATTACGTTGAGATCCCATTAGTGTTTTTCTCTATTGGTTTTAATTTTTGGAGGAACAAAGTCTTCTCCTCCTTCATGTAAAGGATGACATTTTAATACACGTTTAACTGTTAGCCAACCACCTTTTATTAATCCAAAACGTCGTAATGCAATTATTGCGTATTGTGAACATGTCGGTGTAAAACGACATTTAGGGCCAAGTAAAGGACTAATAACACGCTGATACACACGAATAAAAAGCACAAAAGCATTTACTATCATACATTTACATGCATAAACATGCTGTTTGATAATTAATTTAAATTTATTCAAACCTCGTACTTGGTTATGATTCGCTGGCATAATTTATTTAGTGTTTCAACGATTTGCTGATTATCTAAGTCTATAACAGGTTGTTTAGCCATCAAAATAAAATCGATATTAGGAAGTTGATGTTGATGATGTCGAAAATACTCTTTAGCCAGCCGCTTGATGCGATTACGCTCATGAGCTCGTTTTACCTGTTTTTTAGCTATAGCAAACCCTAATCGCATATGATTATGGTTATTTTTACGTGCAACTAACGTTAAAAAAGGAGAGCCAGCTCGAATGGACTCTTGAAAGACATGATTGAAATCAAAGGGAGTTAACAATCGTAACTCCCGCGGAAAAGTGAACTTAATCACCCAACTTTAAATCAGCTAGCAACAGTTAAACGAACACGGCCTTTAGCACGACGGCGAGCAAGAACTTGACGACCGTTTTTAGTTGCCATACGAGCACGGAAGCCGTGAGTTCTATTGCGTTTTAATACTGATGGTTGAAATGTGCGTTTCATGACGATTTATATCCAAATCTAATTTATCAACAGGTTGCAGAGTTTAAACTCCACAGCATTAATTAAAGAGGTCGGAATTATAGAGCCTATTTTATTTTCCGTCAATGAGATTTTCATAGAATGTTTTTTCGCAATTTAACCCCATATTAAGTGAATTAATCATTCACTGATAGTACACGCTTACTTTTTTCACCGCCCACTTCGCGCGCTAATTTAGGCACTAAATAACCCGATACTTGATCAGCAAGTTGTTTCATTATTATTTTTGCGGACTCATCATCAACCAAAAAATGAGCAGCGCCTTGCACTTTATCTAACAAATGGATGTAATAAGGCAAAATCCCAATATCAAAAAGCTTATTGCTCAACTGAGCCAAAATATCGGCATTATCATTAATATTTTTCAACAATACGCTTTGATTTAGCACAGTTACACCGCTTTGTTTTAAAAGCTTAATTGCATAAGCAACAGCACTATCAATCTCATTTGAATGATTAATGTGAGTAATGACTATTATTTGCAACCTACTTTCAGCAAATAACCGACAAAGTTCAGGCGTCACTCGCGAAGGAATAACAACGGCCAAACGTGTATGGATTCGTAATCGCTTAATATGTGGGATTTTTTCTAGTGCATTAATCAAAAAAGCCATTTCATGATCTTTTGCCATTAGTGGATCACCACCAGATAAAATAATTTCATCAAGTTCAGGGTGATTTGCAATATATTCAAGCGCAATACCAAGGTTCTTTTTATTGCCTTGATTATTATGATAAGGAAAATGCCGCCTAAAACAGTAACGACAGTTAATTGCACACGCCGTTTTTGTGATCAACAATGCGCGATTATGATACTTATGCAATAACCCTGCAATGGTATTATCTTGCTCTTGTAATGGGTCATGACTGTAGCCATCAACTTTTAATAATTCCTTATCATGACAAAGCACCTGTAGTAAAAGTGGGTCATTACTATCCCCCTTTTTCATTCGGTTAATAAAAGCCCTAGGGACACGAAGCGGAAACTGTTTTTTTGCCTGTTGCATAGGGATTGAGATGGTGTCAGGATCTAGACCTAAATAGGAATATAAAACGTTGATATCTGTCACAACATTGGCAAGATCAACAATCCATTCATCTTTATTATTTGGTAGTTCAATTTTTTGCTGTATAATATGGCTCATTTTTTGTAATTCAGAATTTTAGTTGGAGCTTTTATGGCATCTTATAGTACTAATGAGTTTAAAGCTGGTCTTAAAATAATGCAAGATGGTGAACCGTGTGTCATTGTTGAAAATGAATTTTATAAACCGGGTAAAGGTCAATCCATCAATCGCGTAAAAATTAAAAAATTACTTTCAGGTAAAACTGTCGATAAAACATTCAAATCAGGCGAATCAGTCGAAGCGGCTGACGTTGTTGATATGAACTTAACTTACCTCTACACCGATGGTGAGTTTTGGCATTTTATGAATAACGACACATTTGAACAACTTTCGGCTGATGCTAAAGCAGTTGGCGACAATGCAAAATGGTTGGTTGATCAAGCTGAATGTATTTTAACATTATGGAATGGTCAACCAATTGCTGTAACACCACCAAATTTTGTTGAACTTGAAGTGATCGAAACGGATCCAGGTTTAAAAGGCGACACAGCAGGAACCGGTGGTAAACCAGCGACTTTATCAACTGGTGCGGTAGTCCGTGTACCTTTATTTGTACAAATTGGCGAAGTCCTTAAAGTGGATACTCGCTCAGGAGAATATGTATCACGCGTTAAATAAAATCGCGTACTTTTAAGTTCGCTTTTACCCCCCGAAAAGAGAGGTTGGTCTAACCTCTCTTACTTATCTAAATAGCACAAATTTAAAATTCAAGCTTACTGTTTTCCAGTTATTAAAATCCTTTAAAATCTGTCGAAATTTAATTATCAACACAATCAACGTTGATAAATTGAAAATGCTAATTTTTATTGCTGACAAGCTATAAGAGCACAAGCTTTTAAACCTCGTCGACTTGTGAGCCCGCTTTAGGCAAGGCTTTGTTCTTTGATTGCTTGTCCTTAATTAGCGCTATAAGCCCGTGCGCAACCCAAGGATTAAGAACAGCCATTAAACTAGTGAGTGGTGCAAAGGCCATAATTGATAATGGAGGCACTGAACCAATAAATGTCACCGTTGCCCGATCCCACATCGAACTGACCGCTGAACTGACCACTCATCGCCGTATCACTTGTCCAATAGTTGTAGGGGACGAAATCTGCACCACTATAATTGTACATGAGCCCCCACTCCGTGAATAATCCAGCACCTATTTGACGCTGATAATGATTACCACTTGATGGTGGCGTTGCGCCAATGGATCCTTGGCAATGCAAACCTGAGTCAAGACCAGAACAAATCGCGTTAGTCAGCTCCTTGACCTGTGGCACACGATAACCCAAACGACTACACCAAGTTACCATATCAGGATAGTAATATAATTCAGCTCCTCGGTTCACAAACCATTTCTGTATGACAAATCCATATCTTACTATCTCTTTACCCTCTCTATCTCTACCCACTAACTCAAAGGCCTGTGGTAACTTTGGCACGGTAATTTGATTAGGATAGGGATCACCCCATTGAGTTCTTGCCTCTGGACCTGTTAGCGTCACACGAAACTCGACATAGCCTTCGTCATTACATTCTGTTTTTCGCGTCACTGTGGCAGTAATTCCCTCATGCGTAACTGGCGCTCCCCATGTCAATTCACTTGCTTCTCCCATTATGATGAAATCAAAATATAATCCATCAGCCCCCGTAGTTGGGAAGTTAAGCGCGTATGATGCTGGATCCGTTGATTGAACTAGGAATCCATAATCGGGGTTCCATATGTCAGCGGGGCCCGCGAAGTGAAGCCTGCCGTAATCAAGATTAGGTCTTACGGATTTGAGGATCCCCCATTGTGACGATGGCAGTATTATGGCATCACTACGATTTTCCCCTCGACCACTTTTACCTATTAATGCCTGCGAATTCCATGAAAAAGACAATAATAACACAGCCAATACCAACGAGATTTTTCGAGATAATTTTGGTGATGATTTGAAAGATAATTTCGAGGATATACACGAGGTAAGAGCTAAAACCCGTCTAAGGTGTCTATTCGATAAATTTAAGACATAAGTTTGCCAGTGCTGGTGTCTGGTGTCTGGTGTCTAAAATGATAATGCATTATGGTTTACCTGTCAAGTAAATTTATGTTTTATTTGGTTTTTTATGCTTATATGCTTATTAAATAAGCCAAATTTTCAACTGATTAAAGTATAATCGTTTAAAAAAAGTTTGGCTAGTTTTTTGGGTGATTTTTATAAAGATTTATTAAGAGTTATTTTTATGAAGCTCTGTGAAAAGCTTTAAGGGTTTCAAATTTTTGTTTTTTGTAAAAAATAAAAATAAAATCAAAACTATACCTAAAAAATCTACAGAACAAACATACAACTATCATAACACCGAAAGGTGTGAATATAGCTGCCTTTTCCTGCTTCGGAATGTACCGATAAAGTAGGGGTAAATTTATTTTGCACCCATGTAGTTTAACTGGCGCCATGATTCATAAACCACAACAGCTACAGAATTAGATAAATTCATACTACGGCTCGTCGCTAACATGGGAATACGTATTTTTTTATCTTGAGGTAATGCATCCAGTATGACTTTCGGTAAACCTCTAGTTTCTGGCCCAAACATTAAAAAGTCATGTTGCCGGTAATTAACTTCATTATAAGACCTTTGCCCTTTTGTGGTTAAGGCATAAACTTGTGTCAACAAGTCGATTTGATTGGCATCTAAGAAATGGTTGAGATTTTTATAACGTTTTACATCAACAAATTCTTGATAATCAAGCCCAGCTCGTCTTAATTTTTTGTCATCCCAGAAAAAACCCATGGGTTCAATAATATGTAAATTAAAACCAGTGTTAGCACAAAGGCGAATAATATTACCAGTATTAGCGGGAATTTCGGGTTCAAATAAAACAATATTTAAGACTGAATTTGACACAACTTTTCTCTTTCACTATTTATTGATGTTTATGAATTGGCAATACTATCACAATTCTAAGTCCGCCAAGATGACTTTTTTCAGCTTTTACGGTTCCGTGATCGCGTATAATGGCATTGGCAACAATAGCGAGCCCTAATCCAGTTCCACCTGATTGGCGATCTCGAGCTTCACTTGTACGATAAAAAGGTCTAAAAATTTGTTCTAATTCATTTTCAGCAACCCCTGGGCCATCATCATCAATAGTAATGGTTATCTTTTTTTGTTGTGCCACAAAATTGACAACAATCTGTTTATTGGAATAACGAAATGCATTACGTATAACGTTTTCAAGTGCACTACATAAAGCAACTGGATAACATAGAATGGTATGGTTGGTTGGAAGATTGGCAACGGTAAACTTCTTGCCTATTTGTTCTGCTTCAAAAGCGGCATTATCAAGCACTTGTTTAAACAACAGATTAATTTGATTAAATTCACGGATTTCATTATTGTCATATTGCTGCCTTGCCAATGATAATAAATCACCAATCATAGAATCTAACTTTAATGCCTCAATATCAATACGCACAACTTCATTGCTTTCACCTTGTTTTCGACGTAATAAAGCTGTAGCAAGCTGCAACCGAGTCAAAGGCGTGCGTAGTTCATGAGAAATATCTGAAAACAGGCGGTGCTGCACCTCCTGCATTCGCTTAAGCTCCCTAAGCATATGGTTAAAACTAGCACCAGTTGCTTTATATTCTGAGGATCCTATTTGTTCAAGTTCTGGCCACTCTTGTAAATTGCCTTTTGCAACCTGATCTGCTGCTTTTTTCAGTCCTCGTGCTGGTTTAGCTATACTCCAAGATAACCACAGTAAAAAAGGCGAACTGGCAAGCATGGTCAAAGCTAATAATAAAAAAGGATGATCAAATATAAAGTTAACGAATTGTGATTGAATGCCAGTTGCTTGTTGTAAGATATACAATTGATATTCTGTATTGGCATAATGGACTAAAAAAGGCCCTATAATTTCTTGTGAATCATAAATCTTTTTGGCTGGATCATCGACATTACTGGATTTTTCTCTAAAATTCTTCACTAAATCGATATTTTTAGTCTCAGCGGTAATGATTTGCTCATTGGGTGTAACAATAAATAAAGATTGACCTGATTTCTGGTGATTATCCATCACAACAATAAAACGCATCCACCATCGAAAACTATCTTTAGGCACATTAACAAGATCATTCTCAACCTGACGAGCTAGTATATTACCTGCTTCTTTATCTTTATTTGCTAAATACGTTAAATTTCGAGAATCAAGGCTCGGTAATACCATTATTAACATGAGAAAAAAAACGATGGTCAGTAAAAATATAGTGAAAATTCTGATTGTTAATCGATCAAAAATCCACATATTATCTGACCTTCTTAAATGTTATTCTAGCCTTACAACAAATCATCTTGTTGATCCACGACAAATAAATAACCTTTAGTGCGTAGTGTTTTAATCCAAGGTAAACCATCACTTCGATGAGGGAGTTTTTTCCGTAAATTAGAAACATGAACATCAATCGAGCGAGCAAGCGGGACAAGCTCTTTACCTAAAACAGATTCACTTAACTTTTCACGTGTAATTATTTTGCCTGCGTTTTCAAGAAATGTAAGCAATACTTGAAACTCAGTACCCGTTAAATCAATATACTTGTTATCAAAAAAAACAGATTGCTGTTTTCGATTTACACTAAGTTTATCAATTGTATATTGAATCGGTTTATCAGCAGCATCATTTTCTGTATTATCCCAACGAGTTCTACGTAAAAGCGCATTAATTCGAGCAATAAGTTCTCTATCATTAAATGGTTTTTGAATGTAATCATCAGCACCAAGTTCAAGGCCAATAACTTTATCATCTTCACTATCTTTAGCCGTTAAAAAAATAACAGGTACAGTAAACTTACCTCTAAGTTGAGATAATAAACTAAATCCATTCATTTCAGGCATCATAATATCAAGTAAAATAAGATCTATGGTTCTGTCAAACTTTTCTAGAGCCTGAATACCATTATTCGCTATTTCAACTTGATAGCCTTCTAATTCGAGTAGTTCTCGTAATAATAAAGTAATCTCCTGATCATCATCAACGACAAGTAATTTGCTGTTCATTACATTCCTCTTTCTATCTATATCAAATTCATTCTTGATATTTATTTTTATATTAATAACAAATATAGTTTTTGTTTAAGAATTCATTATATATGTAAAAAATAAGAATAATATAGTAAATTATTGTTAAGATTTATATAGAAAATATTTTTACATTATTAAACCCTTGGTCAATTAAATAAAGTGCTTGCAACTTGCTCATTACGCCACGTTCACAATAGAGTAAATATTGATTTGATTGATCCAAATTTCCAAATTGCGTTGCCAATTTGTAAAATGGAATATGCTTGATTTTAATATCATTCAATACTAGTGGATTATCTTCTTGCTCTTCTGGAGAACGAATATCAATAACCACATGATCTGCACTCAGTGTTGTAACAGTTTCGACTTGAGTAATCTTTGTGTCAGATTGTTTTGCAATCTCACGTATATCAATGTTTTCAGCTTCGGCAACAGCTTTATCTAAAATTGTGAAATCGAAATTTAATTCTTCTGCTTCAATTTTTTCTTTTACGGCTTTAACCGTTGGTTTTTTAGATATCACACCACAAAACTCAGGCATTGTTTTAGCAATATCTTCCGTTCCAATTTGGCGTGCAAGATTAATAATCGTTTCTTTATCATGCGTGATAAGAGGACGTAGAATTAATGTATCGCTAGCATTATCAATTAACCGTAAGTTAGTCAATGTTTGACTCGATACTTGACCTAATGCTTCGCCAGTCACAAGAGCTTCTACTTTGTAACGTTGCGCAATTTTTGATGCCGCACGAATCATCATTCGTTTTAGAATCACCCCCATTTGCCCATCGTCAATTTTTTCCAGAATTTCACCAACAACATCAGAAAAATCAATAGCAATAAAACGTACTTTATGTGAGCTGCCAAAACGCTCCCATAAATAATGTGCCATCTGTTTAACACCGATCTCGTGAGTTTTGCCACCAAGATTAAAGAAACAATAATGTACTCGGCTACCGCGCCGAATTAGCATATAGCTTGATACTCCCGAGTCAAATCCACCCGATATAAGCGAAAGAACATCTTCTTGGGTACCTGTTGGAAAACCACCAATTCCTGCATGTCGGCCTTTTACCAGTAGTAACTTGTCTTTATCTATTTCAAGATTAACCGTGATTTCTGGGTGGGTTAATTTAACCTTAGCTGAAGATACGTATTGATTAAGCCCACCACCAACATAACGCTCTACATCAATTGAAGTAAATTCATGTTTACCACGACGTTTAACCCGTACACAAAATGTTTTGTTTTCAATCAATGGTGCATAATAATCCAACACTTTTTCAAAAATATCATGCATATCAACAAAAGCCAGTTCATCGACAGCTAAAATATGATGAATGCCGGGGATCCGAGTTAATAGCTCAAGTATCTGATTTTCGCTATTTTCAATTTTTGGACGGACTTCAATAAAGTCCCAATGACGAATAACCGCTACATCTTCAATATGATGCTTTAAAATATTACGAATATTACTGGTTAATATTTTAATAAAACGCAAACGAACAGAATCACTTTTAATGGTAATTTCGGGAAAGAGCTTAACAATAAATTTCATAAATACAATGTGCCATAATAAAAATGGCGACATTATACTGTTTTTTTAGATAGAAACGTACCATTGATTATCACCTATCCCCCACTTTTAAAGAAGAACAGTGTTTTTTCATCTGCTACGTTTCTACTAACACATCTACATCCAGTGTAACTATCCCCTAAAATAGTACAGCAAAAAAGTAGAAAATTCTCTATGATAAAAGTAAAGGGGATTTAATTATGAAAAAAATGACTGAACATCAAATCGTCGCTATTTTAAAAGAAGCTGAAGCGGGTATTCCTGTCAAGGAGCTCTGTCGTAAATATGGCATGGGGAATTCAACTTTCTATAAATGGCGGGAAAAATACGGCGGAATGGAAACTTCGGATATCAAACGCTTAAAGGAGCTGGAGGCCGAAAACCGCAAGCTTAAGCAGATGTTTGCCGAACTGAGCTTAAAATCCCAGCTTCAGGAAGAAATTATAAAAAAGCTTTAGTGCCCACAAAGGCACGTAAAACGTGGGCACAGCAACTACAACAAAATTATCCAGTTACTATTGCTATGAGTTGTGCCATTGTTGGCTTAAGTCGTTGTGCTTACTATTATCAACCTAAGTTACTGGATGATTCGGTGATTGTTTAGGTGTTGAATGCTATCACTGACCGGCATTTACGCTGGGGCTTTCCCAAATGTTTTAATCGCATCAGAAAGCTCGGCTATAAATGGAATCATAAACGTGTGTATCGGGTGTATTGCCAATTAAAGCTTAATCTCAGGGTAAAGCGTAAATAGCGCATTCCTCCACGATGCCCGGAAAGGTTATTAGTACCCAATAAACAAGGTGAATGTTGGTCAATGGATTTTATGAGTGACAGTAGTCGTAATCAGCGTCGCTTTAGGACATTCAATGTCATCGATGACTTTAATCGTGATATCTTTTTAACAACTTAGCGCAAGCAAGGAGAATAACCGAAGAATGGTTAACGATTTATAACACCGAAAGACCGCATGAGGCATTAAATAACATGACACCGATTGAGTATAAAACACTAAAACAAGCAGCATGATTTTCTACTTGAATCTTGTACTAAGTTTGGGATATTTACACCAGAGCTTTCTAACAGATATGTGATTGACGCTTGGATAAGGCAAATTCAAGCATGGTGAAAAGAACAGCAATTACATGCAGTATGTAAGGAATAATGGCTTTAATTTAAATTGAACGCAATTTAAGGTGATAGATAAGGATGGGCTTATTTTAGTTTAAAAATTGGCAATTTTTGATTGATTAAAAGAGATATTTTTCAAAATAAACCGATAATCCATGAAATTTTACTTGCTTGTTGGTCTGTCTTTCGCTAATATTCCGCACCAATAGATTCTGTTGTATAACATGTAAAATTGACAGGTTGAAATGTACGAACTTCTAATTATAAGTTATTTGATCATCGCTTTGGTAATTATCGTTTTAGTTTTGATTCAGCGAGGTAAAGGCGCAGATATGGGGTCTTCTTTCGGCTCGGGTGCGTCAGCAACTTTGTTTGGTTCTTCAGGAAGTGGTAACTTTTTAACTCGTACAACAACGTTATTAGGTATTTTGTTTTTTGTCATTAGCATTCTATTGTCGAATTTAGGCAGTAAGCCTCATGCAGCTTCAAATCACGAATTTGACAACATTGAAGATAGCGTACCAGTAACGACGCAGCAGAATGAAAGTGGAGCAGAACAAACCACAGCACCTATTGCTCAACCGACACAACAAAATCCAACATCGGATATTCCTGAATAAAAACGGCGCCGTGGTGGTGAAATTGGTAGACACGCTATCTTGAGGGGGTAGTGCTCTAAGGGCATGCGGGTTCAAGTCCCGCCCACGGCACCAAATCAATAAACAGTAACATTCTTTTAAATCCTGCAAAGCACACAAAACCCAGTAATAACAAGCCTTAAAGTCTATTTTATTGCCCATTAAGTATCAGTAAGGTACATTTACAACCAAAAATAATGGGGGTATATTTGGGGGTATAATTAAATACCCTATTATTGCGTACCCCCAAAGGTGAAAAATGGCTGTAAAAACTACTCCCTTAACTGACACACAAATAAAAGCATTAAAAGCCACTAGTAAGGATAAAAAGTATTTTGATGGTGGAGGTCTTTTTTTGTTAGTTAAATCGACAGGGGTTAAATTATGGCGATTTAAATATAAAAAGCCAATATCACATAAAGAGACATTATTATCTTTCGGTAAATACCCAGAAACATCGCTACAGCAGGCACGAAAACAACGAGATGAAGCACGCGAATTAATAAAGCAAGGTATAGATCCACAACATCACAAAGCGGAACAAGAACAACGTAAGCAAGAAGCTTGTAATAATACCTTTTACGCTATGGCTGAGAAATGGTTAAAATTCAAAACAGAACAAGGTTTAGAAGAACAAACACTCAAAAAGGCTTGGCGTTCATTAGAAAATCATGTTTTCCCTTATATAAAAGATATTCCAATAAACCAAGTAACAGCTATCAAAGCGATTAACGCATTACAGCCATTAAATAACAATAATAAATACGAAACAGTAAAAAGAGTTTGTAGGCGAATTAATGAAATAATGTATTATGCTGTCAATATGGGAATTATCGATAATAACCCTCTAGCCAAAATCACCGACGTATTTAATAGCCCGAAAGTAAAAAATCAGCCAACTATTCCCCCAACTGAGTTACCGCAGTTCATGCAAGCTTTAGCTATGGCAAAGATTGAATTACAAACCAGATGCGTGATTGAATGGCAGCTATTAACATTAACACGACCAAGTGAAGCCGTAGGGGCTAAGTGGGAAGAAATTAATCTTGATAAAAAATTATGGAGTATTCCTGCCGAACGCATGAAAATGGATAGACCACACAATATACCTTTATCACCGCAGGCAATAAAAATACTTGAGATAATGAAATCTATTAATCATAAAAGCGAGTTTGTTTTCCCAACAGCAAGACCGCCTTATAACAAGCCAATGAGTAGCCAAACCGCTAACATGGCAATAAAGCGCATGGGATACAAAGATAAGTTAGTTGCGCATGGATTAAGAGCTTTAGCTAGCACCGCTTTAAACGAACAAGGCTTTAATTATGATGTCATTGAAAGCGCGTTATCGCATGTAGATAAAAACGCAGTAAGGCGAGCCTACAACAAAGCAGAATATGAACATCAAAAGCGTATTATGCTTGACTGGTGGGGTGACTTTGTTGAGCAAGCAAGCCAAGGAAATGTCTCACTATCAGGTAACCGCAATTTAAAGTTAGTTAATCATTAACCATATCACGCTATTCATACCGTGCCCCATATTTGGGTTACAAACTTCAATTCTCCATAATAATCACTCCTCATATCTGAGGGGTGCTTTTTCAAATGTCACCCTTTACTTACCCAGTCATTAGGCTGTTTTTATGCCTACCTCCCCATAATCTTAAACTTTTAATATAAAGTGTTCACTACTATTCACTAACCTAATATTAATTTATATATATCAATATATTATATACTTATTATATATATTTTTTTGGTGTTCACTAGTATTCACTACTGTTCACTACTATACACATTTAAAAATAATCTTGATCCTGTAATTAACCAATTGAAATATAAATATATTTATATGGCGCTATTTTTTTATTAAAATAAAATAATTATTAATCATAATGTTAAGTTAGGATGATTTTAAGGTTGATCCAGGGCTATTATTAGAAGAAAAGAATAAAAGCTCTATGGTGATTTCTACCATGCAGGGAGATTACGGAAAAGGTAACATTAAAAAACTAAAAAAATCGGGTTATCGTTAAAATGAATGAGGGTGGGCGGTTTAGAGCGTATAAGGTCGAAGGAATTTACTCCCCCCTCCTCTTGGTTGGCTTAGTGAATTTTTGGACACGTTAGAAAACAATCTAATAATTCGCCTTATTGGATTATAATAGCCTTATTATTAGTAAGTTAGGTGGTAATATGGCAGGGCGAAAATCAAAGATAAAGGACATGTTAAAACTAGGGCAAGAGTATTTGCATAAACAGGGCTATATCAAAAATGGCGAAATCATTCCCTCTATGGCTGGACTGGCTTTATATGCTAACTGTTCAAGGTCGAGTTTATATAATTATGCGAGTTCAAGCGAAGAATTTAAGGACATGTTAGAACTTATCAAAGCACGCCAAGAAGTCGAGTTAATTAATAAAGGCTTAAAAGGTGAGTTTAACGCAAGTATTGCCAAATTGATGCTTGCTAATCATGGTTATTCTGAAAAGCAGACATTAGATCATCAATCTATGGGTAGTAGTAGCATTATAGCCAAATCCAAACCAATGCGCATAGAACTAGTATCGCCACCATCAAAGGATTTAACCGCCGACAAGCAAAGAGCATAAAAATGTTTTACGAGTAATTAGAGGCTTGTTATCCGCTCAAGTTTTAGACGCTCAAATTGAGCCGCTTCCTATAGAATTTAAATATCTGAAAATCCATTTAATATATAATCCCAAGTACTTATATAGGTATCCAAACAAGTATCCAGTAAAAAGGTATTTAATAAATGGATACCAATTTAATCATAAAAGGCAGTTATCTTCATAATGAAGACTGCTTATAAAATTCTTTCATAAATTTCAATTTAAAGAAAATTAAATATTTATTATTGTTTTTCTCATATTGATTTATATTCTGTTTTAAACAGTTAAATACATATTGATATAACAAAATAGAGCTATACAATAGTCGGGTAGCAACGACACATTACTGTATCGCCGCCCCCTAAGAACTGTACGAGCGAATTTCTCCGCATACAGCTCAAGCCTTTCTATTAACTTATTGCTAAGTCGGTTTCAATACGTCTAACTTCAGTGCATGAACTTTAGTATGACATACAGGATGTAATAAAACCCTGTTTTTCAGCTTATTATCCCCGCCATTTACACGGTATATGATATGGTGGTCATGCCAACCCGTCTCTTTTGTGATAGGAAGATGACATAATCCACAACGCCCTTTTTGTTCCTTATACAACATTTGCCATTGACTTCTATGAGAATAGTTCTCATACATCCGTTTTTGGTATAATGTTTCACCGTATAATTCCCATTCGGGTAAAAATGGGTTGTACTCCGATTTTACCTTTACATGACGTTTAATTTCTGTCCTACTGCAAAACAGTAATTCAGTCCATACCTTTTCACCGTGCCGATTCGTTGTATGTGTGCCAAATATCCAGTCCCTGCTTTGTATCTTTGTAAAGTATTTCGCTTTAACAAATCGTTTCCGCCTGTTACTGTGTCTTCGACAACACCATCGCCAAATCGCTTGCCAGACTAAATGGTCTACTTTACTGTACGTTTCTTTAGCGACAATGCTACGGTGATAGTTAGCCCATCCCCTTAACATTGGATTTAACTTTCCTATTAATATGTCTTGTTTAACCATCTTCATGGCACTGATTGTTTCTTTCACCTTGCGATAGAATGCTTTCACATTCTTTTTACTTGGCTTAATCAACAATTTGCCCTTAAATGATTTCACCGTCCAACCGAGAAAATCAAACCCTTGCTCGATATTAACAACGTGAGTTTTCTTTTCCGATAAGGTTAATCCCCTCTCTTTCAAAAATTCCCGCATTATTGGCAGAACTTCATTTTCAAGTAATTCTTTCGAACTCCCCGATATAATAAAATCGTCCGCATATCGAACCATATACACCTTATTGGCTCGCCGTTGTCTATTCCCAATTACACCAAAGTGTTTGGTTAATAGCTCGTCTATGCCGTCTAGTGCCATGTTTGCTAAAGTTGGTGAGATGATACCCCCTTGTGGTGTACCCTCTTCCGTCCGCTTGACCTGTCCCATGTCTACTACGCCCGATTTTAACCATTTTGATAATATCCGTTTATTCATCGGAATATTTTCGATTAACCAATCGTGGTTAATATGGTCAAAGCAACCCTGTATATCGGCATCCAATACCCACTGCGCCGTTTGTCTCATTTGACGCCCTTTGCGTGAAAATATCTTATGCACGTGGCTTATCGCATCCGCCGTTGAACGATTGATACGAAATCCATACGAGTTTTTATCTGCTGTCGTTTCGGCTACAGGCTGTAAAGCAAATAAATACAGCGCTTGCATTGCTCTGTCTTTCATGGTCGGAATGCCTAAAGGGCGCTTCTTTCCGTCAGACTTGGGAATATAAACTCGCCTTAACGGCATGGGTTTATATCCTTTACTTGTCAGCGTTGCAATGGCTTTCCATTTACTCATTGGCGTTGACCATGTTACCTTGTCAACGCCTGCCGTCCTTTTACCTCTGTTTTCTGTCACTCTTCGAACCGCTAATTGCTTAGCATACGTTGAGCGTGTTAGTAACCTTTGTAAGCGTTTGATCTTACGGTAGTCACCTTCAATTGTTGCCTTCGCAATCCGTACCTGCAATCCCTTAACATGTTTTGTTGCTTTAACCCAATCAATATTGTGCCATAGCTCATTCATGTCAGGAGTCGCTGGAGCTGGACTACTTTTAACTTTTTCGTTAAACTTAGTGTACTCTTTCATACTTACTCCTGTCGTAACAGAAATAAGCAGAAATCTACTTGGTTTTTGGTGAATAATTTCTTCGTCCAGTGAAAAGAAGAAGAATTATTCAGTTTACCAAATAAATTCTACTTCTCTGTCACATGGTGAATTGTTAGAGTAGGGAAATGGGCTTGTTTTCACTTGCCTGTTTCCTTTCCTCGTCCAATCATTCCCGAAGAAATGACCATAAAGGATTAGCCAACATCTTACGATGAAAGACCAGTTAGAAGTCTGCACCCTTTCGAGTTAGGTCATGTTTCATACCCTATATCCGCCATTACAGCCAATCATTCGCTTTCTCTAACCTCCTTTACCTGCAACCCCATCAGTATCGCTTGCGCTTTACCTGCCCTAAGGCGGAAATACAGGCTTACCAAGTTCCATTATTATCACACAAATAGTTAAGATGCTGTCTGTTCGCCGATAGTGTTATGATGACGTATCCCCAATGTAAAAAGAGATATCCCACTATATACCATTTTGGTTAGAGCTTGTCAGTAGCTTAAGCTCTTTACAAGTCACGACGTTTATCAACAATTCACTTACGTTCATCTTTCTATTTAGCCTAGCCCCTCATGGCATGCTACTTGCCATTACTTAATGTTACCTCACGATAAACATTAACCTTGCTATTCCTCAAGGGGGTACATTGTCAGGAAGCTCCGCACCAAACCGTTACCAGTTTCGCACTATCCCTAGACTACTGTTAGTCATATAACAGGTTGACTCGCACTTTTACCTCATTTATCAGTAATTGTACTTCAACAATGATAATAACAGCTTATGCACTTATAACTTCACAATAGGTCAATTCTAGCTTAAACTATATGCTGATGGATTCTTTCGTTTCCTTGGTCGATTCAATAATTTCTTATTGAACTCCTTGGAATCTTCCAGAATATCAGATAGGATTAATTGAATTGTCCAAAGAATTTTGTTCTTTAGTTATGAGATTTGTCTCCCACAGACTAAGGTACATTCTTTACCGAATATAGGTTGTGCAATATCCTTTCGGACATTGTATACCGTCCTATTCGGATATTGCGAGGGGTGGCTAATTAAAGTTACTCACCTTAATAGCCCGCCTAACTTTTGATTAAAAATCAAAGAGTTAGGCGTACAAGTGCGCCTCTTGTCGCACTTACACAACTTGTGTAATTGTACTTTTTAGGAGGCGTAATATGGCTACATCATCATTTAGCAAAACGTTTGTTTTGGCTGATTCTAGTGGCATTGACACTCTTATTGAGCTAGATAAAGCGCCAAATAAAATTAAAACTCGCGATAGAGACGATAAAGCAGAATCCCAAAAAGCTGTGAAAGCCCTTGTTGGAGTATTAAAAAAGAAGAATGCTCACTGTTAATCTAAGCTAAATATTGAATGAATACGACGAGGAGGCAAAAAACCTCCTTTGTTCTTTTTCTTGCCCAAGAAATAAAGATTTAACCTTGTAAATAACTTTGTGTATTTGATTATTTTTAAAGTATATTATAAAAATAGTTTAAAATAATCTGAAAAAACATATAGTTGTCCTTTTTGTTTGTCATTTGCTTCACGTAAGATATCTAATTTCATTAAATCTCTTATTAATTTATTTGAGGTGGGGTTGCTTATATTCAAAGCACTACCTAACTCAACAGCAGATATAATAGGATTTTTATATAGAACATTTAAAGCGTCATTACCTTGTTGCGTTCTTCTTCCCAAGGTTGTTAATTTATTTTTTACTTGTCGGTCTAGTTCGAATATAGAGGTAAAAACTTTTTTACCATTTTTAGTTGTTTCAATGATGCCATTTAGGAAAAACTTTATCCAATGAATCATATCATTACTTGTTCTCACTCTCATTAAAGCATCGTAGTAACTACTTCTATTTCTTTCAAAAAAATCAGATAAATATAATGCTGGTTTTGTTAGCATTTTATTATCAATAAGGTAAAGCGGTATAAGTAGTCGTCCAATTCTCCCGTTCCCATCAAGAAAAGGATGGATCGTTTCAAACTGGTAATGACTAATAGCTATTCTGATTAAATGAGGCACATTGATATTTTCATTATACCAAAATAACTCTAGATCACCCATTAAGTCATTTACATTTTCCGCATGTGGAGGAATGAAAACGGCATCGGATAAATTAGAACCACCTATCCAATTTTGAGTAGTCCTAAAATCGCCAGGTTGTTTGTGTTCACCCCTGACCCCTTGCAATAGTAAAGAATGTATTTCTTTCAGTAATCTAACTGACAAAGGGAGGTTGTTTAATTTATTAATAGCTATATTTATTGCCTTTATATAATTTTGTACTTCTTGCCAATCATTCCTTTTTTCTGGTTGTATTTGTTCTTTTTGCATTAGAGCCTCATCCATCTCGGTTTGAGTACCCTCAATTTTACTGGATTTTTGAGCTTCTTTTACTATATGCATCCGAACGAAAAGATCTATATCGGGAACAATAAGTGAAAAAGCATTTAATTCACCTAATGACTTATTGGCTTGCTCTAATAATGTGTTTATTGTGGGATCATCCCATGACCACTCTTGATTTATTGAGTTGGGTTCAAAACTTTTATATTGGTAGCGTTGTTGATGCCTACCTGATTTAAATTTTTCAAGTTTCATATAGTTACAGACCTATGATAGAAATATTAAACAATAGAATTCTTTTCTTTTTTAAATTAAATGATAAGGTTTTTTGATTAACTTTACTATTTAAATTTTTAAAAGTAAACAAAGTTAACAGTAATATTTCTCATTTCATGCATATAAACACAGTGCTATAATGTACCTAACTGTATATTAATGTATTATTTGCGTCTAGGCTGATCCCCGAACATTCGCAACCCTAGCGAACTGGCGCAAATATCTACTAGGGGCGTGAGGGGCGTATGGAAAGAAAACCTGAGTATTGTCCAAGTTGGTTTAATATAGAAAATTATAGTATTTGTGATTCTTTTAGCAGATATTCATGGGAATATTCTATATTTTTAAGACAATTGTTAATTAATGTAATAAGTCTTAAAGATAGAACAAAAAAAAATGGGAAAAAACAGCTCGCAAATCAACTTCTAATAAACCGACTTATTGAAATATCATCACCTGAAATATTATTAGAAGCTAGTACTATGAAAAGTGAAGAGTCTATTCCTTCTTTTTTGGAAAAAGAAAAATCAATTTCAGATCTATCTTATTGTGATTTATTGACTATATATGAAAATCTACAATATCAGGAAAATAAATCACTCGATTATATGAAAGATATAATAAAATATAGAGATAAATGTCATGAAATGTTTAAGGAAGAAGATAAAAAGCTAGGCATATCTGATGCTCATGCCTATTGGATTAATTATTTTGATGAAGATTTTTATCCTAATGACTGGAGTGTTTTTGATAATATTCCACAATATGAAGAAGATGACGCACATATAAGAGTTAACTTAAGGAATAATGATGAGGACATAATAAACTCATTTAAAGAATGGTTGCAAAATACTCGACAAAAAACAGATATTATAAGATCTAACCGAATTAGTGATAAAGAATTAACTAAACTGTCACAATTTAAAACTCTGGCTTATATAGATCTATTTTTATGGATGAAAATAACAGATATAAAATTAACACAATATCAAATAGCAAATTTATTATATCCTAATGAGTTTGATATAGATATTAAAGAGCGTTTAAAAGCTTGTACCATTCCTAGAGCAACAATGGTACTTAATTCTAGCAGAAGAATATTTAGTTAAAAAGGGACAAAAATTTAAATATTCCATCCCTATGCATTATTATGGATAATTAATACTAATATGTTAATTATTCATAACCACCCAGTAGGAAAAATATCTAATTATCATCTCTCGAATAGTTATATTTACAGTTATATCCTATATCTATCTTTTAGATACAGGAGAATATAACGAATGACCAATCAAATCCTATCCAAAAAAGAAGTAAAAACCTTACTACATTTCAAATCCGACACTAGCCTTTATACGCTAGAACAGAAAGATGAAACCTTTCCCAAAAAAATCAGAATAGGCTTGCGCCGTGTTGGCTATCGAGCTGATGAGATTTACTCTTGGCTTGAATCTCGCAGAGTAGAACGTCGCGAGGTAGCATAATGGTGATAAAACAAAACCCTCTATATCGCGAAATAATCGAGGGCTTAGATTGGAACTTAGACGCCTCCAATCATAGCCAATCTGATTATAAAAAGCTACCCAAAAAGCCGAGAGCTTACCTATTAATTGCGTGTACTGGTGACAATGGTATTACCGAAAATGAGATATTGCGCACCTGTAGGCTTTCTAGCGGTAGAAATTACTGTTCAGAACTAGAAAGAAAGTTAGGCATCACATTAAAGCGCATGGATGAACCCAATACTGACGGAATAGGCTCACACTATCGCTATTACCTAGCCAATAAGGAAGATGCTCAAAAGGTGGTTAATCTGATTCTTAGTTATGAAAATAGCTTATTAACTGAATCGGATATCAGCCAAATTTTAGCGCTTTACCCAAGCAAAGCAGCTTAATTAATTGATTTTATAGCAAAGCTCATTTTTGAGCCGACGGTATCCCTTTGCCTAAATTTAGCTAAAAGAGGGATTTTTCGACACGTTAGGAGTAATACTTATGACAGATTTTAATCATTTAGTACCAGTAACAGAAACGCAATTCAACGGTAAATTACAGCAAACAGTTAGCGCAAAGGCTTTACATAATTACTTAAAAGTAGGAAATGATTTTTCAACATGGATAAAGGGAAGAATAAAAGAATATGGACTTATTAAAAATGATGATTTTTTAATCTTTGATTCATCAGAATTCAGGAATCAAAGTACAAATAATGAACAACAAATAAAATGGGCAACTAAGCGAGGTGGAGATCGCAAAAGTACAGATTACATTCTCACAATCGGAACCGCTAAAGAATTAGCTATGATTGAAAATAACGAGAAAGGACGAGCAATAAGAAAGTACTTTATACGTTGTGAAGAGCACCTTAAAGAAATCGCACCAGCAATCCAAAAGAAAGCACTTAATCGATTAAAAGCACGTTTAAAAGTCGCAGATTATAGCCGTCCTATGTGTGACGCATTAACTATACAACGATTATCCCTAGGCAAGGAGACCAAGCCACATCACTATACTAATGAATTTGATATGATTAACCGTATTGTACTTGGTATGACAGCAAAGGCTTACCGAAAAGCCCATAATCTTACGGGTGATATTCGCGATCATATCACCGAAGAACAACTTAATCACTTAGCTTACCTTGAGAAATCCAATATCACGTTAATAGATATGGGTTGGAATTATGAAAAACGAAAAGCAGAACTCATCAAGTTATCACAAAGCTACATGATTCGGTTATTGGGTAAGGTGGCTTAATTATGATGACTACACACCCATTTAACGCCTTAGCAATAGGGCAATATATCCAAGCCCTAAATAATCGCTTAAATTGCTATTTTGACAGGATTAACGCCATCCAAAAGGTGAAATCATTCTTCTTGGTTGGCAATAATTCTAGTTTTCAGTCAAAAAAGCCTATTTCAGTGGAAACCAGTGTAAAAGTACGCACTAAGTACGCAGTGAAAACCTTTTTTTTAATACGTACTAATCATTGCATGGGGTTGAATTTCAAAAGTATGTTTCTTGAGTCCATAAAAAGGAGACTGGGAAAACAAATACCACCAATCAGTGGTATTAATTTAAAAGATTATTTCTTATCTAATTTAGCTAGTTTTTCGCGACAAGTAGCAATAACCCAAGCGGAAAAGTTAGTATTCTCTTTCTTGGATTGCTCGTCTATTCGCTCTATTAATTCATGGGGGAAGCGGATATCTTTACGTTTTGATTTACTTGTTTCGTTTGCCATATTAATTATTCATAAATTATTAATACGGACAATATACACGAAAACAAAGAGTAAAAATAGTGTTGACATGTGCGGACAAAATAAAATATATTGTACGTACATATTTGAAATTAACGTATTAATAAAAACAATAGCCCAGAGAGTTTGCGCCTCAATGAGCTATCTAACCACAAACATTAAACGGAGTAATGCTATGGCTAATAGTAATGATACCCTACGCCCTAAAAATGGGCAACCTGACCTATCTAATTTAATTTCTGTTTTAAATCTCTATCAAGCAGATATTCCAACACACCATTTACTACAAGCTGAGAATCATTTTGAAGAACTACAGCAATCTATTCTATATGGAATAGGTGCGATTGGTAACCTGATGTTTTGGGCTAGTGAAAATGAGAGTTATTCCGAGCAGAACCTTAAAAGTGATATGCGTGATATTGGCTATTTACTAGCACAATTAAGAGATGTTGCCTGTTTCGCTTCAAATCAAATTAACCTACTTGATGCTACACAAAACCGTAAGGGAGGTAAATAGTATGTTGAAAACGAATTATCAAGAAAAAAGTAATCGTGAAACTAAACTATTTAAATTCTATGACCTTACTACTGCCAAAGTATTTGAGGCATTAGCTCCTACAGAACAACAAGCTAGAAAAAGTCTAGGCAAATCATCCCTTATCTTTATTGCCAGAATTCGCTTATATCCAGTCATTGAAGACACTAGAAGCTTTGGAGGTTATCACTATGGGCAATAATAACTTTCAGATAATAAATAACATCGAAACAAAACTTATTCAAGTTCGGAGCATGGCTAAAATCGCTTTGGATAACACTAATTATAAGTGCGCAGGATATGACGAGCCTTTTATCGAACAAACCGATATGAGTAATTTACTGTGGGTTATTGTTGATTTAGTAGAGCAAGCTTTTGATGAGTTACAAGGGTACGGGTTAATGGAGGATAAGAATAATGGCTAATATCTCATTGGACGCAATTAATACTATCAATACAAAACTAGGACAAGCTAACGCTATCACCACGCTTTTAATGGCTGATTGTGATTCAAACACGCCAATTAACGAAGAATTACGCTCCTATGCTCTTGATGCTGTATCAGATTTAATTAACGATTCTAAAAAGCTATTTAGAAGCGAAACCGAGCGCAAGGAGGCAAAGAATGAAAGAGTTTGATTTTGTCCATAACGATGACGGCACTATTACCGCATTAAGGCTTAAAAATGGCAAATATGTAGCGCTACTTTCTTTTGGCAAGGATGAAATCTCTGATTTACTCGCCGATGTCACCAAGCGACTACCGCCCGAAGTTAGGCGATACATGACACAAATTAAGGGGGTAAATCATGGATAATCAGCAAGAAGTAACAGCAATTCATCATAGTATCGTTGATTCTACCATGGCGATTATCGCAGGTTTATTTTTAATTGAGCAGATTAATAAAAACGGTGCCAAGGTGTTTATTCATGAGGGTATCAAGATTGATATTGATAAAGATTTAATTGTTTTAGGGTTAAAAGTTAGTCTTGAAGAATGCTTGATTGAAGACTTTGGCGAAAGTGAGGGGTTAAATCGTACCTATGGACTATTAAAAAAGATGTACGCCGAAAGTGACGATAAACCTATGGCACTAACGCAATTCGGGCAAGAAATGCTTGCAACGTTATTTATTGATTTAGCCGAAGATATCAAAGCTGAATCTAACGCGATAATTCATTAAGGGGGATGTAATGAAAATCAATGAAATTACAGCCCAAGCCGTAGGTAAATGGGATTATATCTTTCAATCATTAGGTATTGAGGTGGGTAATGGCAAACATTGCCCTTGCCCTGTCTGTGGAGGTAAGGATAGATTTAGATTTGATAACCAAAATGGTAGAGGTACTTATATCTGTAACCAGTGCGGTAGTGGTGACGGCTTAGAGCTTATCAAAAACTATTGTCAATGTGACGCTAAAGAAGCATCAAATAAAGTAGCGGAATGTTTAAATCTGTCTAATCAGAATAACAAAATACGGGAAAATCTCGTATTTAGAAAAATAGATTCCGAACAATTGCATAATGATAACATACCAGATAATCCCGTATGTAAAAAGGTCGAGTATTTGCTATCTAAAGCAACATTAGGGCAATCTCAATACCTGACCAAGAAAGGGTTAACCTTTGATTTACCCTTGTTAGATAACGGGCGCATTTTTGTGCCTATGCTGAATCTTCATAATGAATACGCAGGTGGTCAATTTATCGAGCCTGACGGCAGTAAGCACTTAATGAAAAACTCAAATAAGAAAAGTGCTTTTATATTAGTGCGCTCAGTTTTGAGCAGACCTGCCGAGGTGTGCGCAAATTTGCTCGCACATAATGAAATTATTATCTGTGAGGGTTTAGCCACAGGGATATCGATAGCGGAATTCCGCCAACAGTCTATTGTTATATCTGCCATTGACGCAGGCAATCTTATTCATGTAGCTAAGTCTATTCGTGAACTAAATCCTACTACTAAAATCATTATCGCAGGTGATAAAGATATTGGTCAAAGCCCGAATACGGGCTTAGCTAAAGCAATAGAAGCGTCTCAAGCGGTAGATGGTTATTACTCAGTACCTGATACAGATTATAAATGTGATTGGGATGATTATAGACAACAATTTGGAAGTGATAACGCTTCGGCTCATTTTAATAAAAACCTCATAAAACCAGAGTTACCAACCGTGACAAAACTTAACATGCAAAACGAGTTATCAAGCATGAACCTATCGCAAATGGCATCAAGCCAACGCGCCGAACTGCTCAATCAATATTATGATAATAACCTTGCGATTAATCTTACTACCGATGAAATCTATCACTATCAAGATAACGCATGGCAACCTATAAGCGATAAACTGTTAATGCGAACGCTAGCCGATTTATTCACTCAATCAGGCGAGCCATTTAACCCTATGCGAATTAGCTCAGCGGTTGAATCGCTCAGGTTATCACTGCCTATAATGGGAACACCTCAGAAAGATTTAATCTGCTTTAAAAATGGCGTATATGAGCTAAAAAGCCAAACCTTTAGACCTCACAATAAGCAAGATTGGCTATTAGTCAGTAATGATATTGATTACTACCCTGCCAAAGAAAATGAATCTTTTGATACTCACGCGCCAAACTTCGCTAAATGGCTAAAAATATCTTAGCTGCGCTATATATGATATTGGCTAATCGTCATGACTGGCAATTATTCTTAGAGGTTACAGGCGCAGGCGGTAGCGGTAAAAGTGTTTTTGCTGAAATTGCGACGATGTTATCAGGTAAAAACAATACTGTAATAGGCACTATGGACGCATTAGAAAAGGCAAGGGACAGAGCCTTAATCGTGGGTTACTCATTAGTCATATTACCCGACCAACCGCGTTATATGGGTAGTGGTGCAGGATTAAAAGCGATTACTGGCGGTGATGAAGTCGCAATAGACCCAAAACACAAGCAACCCTATTCTTGTAAAATCCCTGCGGTAGTTTTGGTTATCAATAACGAGGCAATGAGATTTAACGAGCGTAACGGCGGTATATCACGGCGTAGAGTTATCTTTCACTTCGGCGAGGTCATCCCTGAAAAAGAGCGAGATTTAAACTTGGTTAGCAAAATAGAGCAAGAACTTCCCTCAATTGTGAGGTTGCTATTAAATGAGTTCACCAGTCCAGCAGAAGCTAAAGAAAGACTACACCAGCAACAACAATCAGACGAAGCGACGGCGATTAAACGCGAATCCGACCACTTGGTGGATTTTTGTAGTTATCTTGATGTGCTGGATCATCCCAATGGTATGCTTATGGGTAATTTAGGCATAATACCGTTTAACCCTAAAAAATATTTATATCATGCTTATATTGAGTATGTGCGCAATACAGGGCTTAATAATCCATTGTCCTTGAGTGGGTTCGGTTTATCATTAAATTACGCCATAAAAGAAAATAGAAAGGCGTACATTAAAAAACGAACTAATATAGGGGTAAAAACTAATTTAGAAATAAACCCAGATAGGTGTAAAGATTGGCTACCTAAAGCCGAAGATCCTAACTAGTAGCTCAAATTGAGCCACTAAAATAAGACCGCCCTAATTGGCGGTTTTTTATTGAGTGAATACCTAAAGTGTACACTTGTGAATAGTAAACATTTAAGTATACACCACTCAAACCCTTTTAGAATAAGGCTTCAAGCAAGTAGTGAACACCGTGCATACTTTTTTATTAAATTTTATTTTTATGGGGAGGAAGTATAAAAAATCTAAAACATAATTAACGGATACCGCTCACCTAGATAAATTTTTACACCGTCAAAATTCTAAAACCAATTTTTTTAACCTTTCAATGTGGCTAGATTAAAATACCTAATTTTGGAGGTCACTTTTTATTTTGGGACTATGCTTGGGACTATTTCTTCAATAAAGAAAAGCAAAACCCTTTATTGGAAAGGCTTTAATAAGATTATTTCAAGTCCCGCCCACGCACCAAATCAATAAACAGTAACATTCTTTTAAACCCACCAAAGCTCATCAAATCTAACAATAACAAGCCTTGAAAACTATTTCATTATTCTGTAAGTATCAGTAAGATATATTTACAACTAAATGTTTTTAGTTATATGGTTAGGTATACAAATACAATATATACCTAAAATTATTACGACCCAAAATACTCTACTATTAACACATTTTTAGTTTAAAGCGCTATTCACAAGAGTAAGAGTAGATTGTATTGGTTAGATACAAGAATGCTCTGTAATTTAAATCAAATTTAGTTAAAAGGTGATAATGGACTTGCGGTTAGTATTAGTTAGTATAGAATTTTCGTAAAGATAACTTCAATATGTAAATAGTCAGGAAATAGAATGTACACTTTAAAAAAATATTTAGCTGGTTTATTGGTGTTTTTTAGTGCATCTTGTTTTTCATTAGAGCATCTTGTCACTTTTGTTTGTACTGGTAATACTGGAAGAAGCCCTATGGCAGAAGCTATCGCTAGTGATTACATAAAAAAACACAATTTTAATATTGTCGTTCAATCCCGAGGTGTCAATGTTGATCCCAAAGAAGTTGTACCCGAAGATGGAACTATTACTGTTTTAAAGTTAAGGGGGCATTGATATTTCATCACACAAAGCGACACAATTAACGAAAGAAGATATCGATAAATCAGAATATTTGTTGACCATGACGCAAAAACATAAAGACACGATTTTAAGTGAATATCCTGAAGCTAAAGATAAAGTATTTACATTAGCAGAATTTTCAACAGGCAAAAAGGAAGACCTTTCTGACCCATATAAAAAACCACTGGAAGCCTATACTAAAGTGGAAAGCCAATTAGATGAGTTTTTGCCATTAGCCTTAAATAAAATAGCAAAAGAGTAATATACTATAGAAATATTAATTGGTATAACAAAATATGTGCATAATTGATAAACCGCCTGAATTGGCGGTTTTTTATATAGATTTGGATATGGTTTATCATACATCAAGAGCTTACTGAAAATACTGAACAAAAAAACGATCACACCTTTAGTTGTCCAAACTCAATTAGTAATTATAAGCTGAATCTGTAATTATATTTTATACTAAAACGTATAGTTACCTGAAACTTTTTTACAAAATACGCCAATGTTTTGCCGACAATGTCGGCAAAACAAATTAAGCAAACCCTCTTAAACCTACCACATGCACATGTTCTTGGTTGTTCATCACTTTACGTACAAGTTTATACGTTGTGCCTTTTTCTGGGCTGATGTTTTCTGGAGCGGCAATGATTAATTGCATTTCTAGCCGTTCGCAAAGCTCAAATAGAGTGGCAATGGATTTGGCATCTAGTCGAGCAGCTTCGTCCAAGAATAATAAACGACATGGTAAAATGTCTTTATTACGTAGTCGTTTGGATTCTTCTTCCCAACTTTGAATAACCATGAGTAAAATTGACATACCCGTACCAATTGCCTCACCGGTTGATAGCGCACCACTTTCAGCACGTAGCCAACCATCCGCACCACGGTTCACTTCAACATCCATTTCAAGATAATTCCGATAATCCAGCAGTTCTTCACCTATATTTTGTGCAGTTCGTTGTCCCATATCAATATGTGGGTTTAAACGTTGATAAAGTTTAGCTAAAGCTTCTGAAAATGTAATACGATTATTACTAAATAGATCTTGATGTTCGTTTTGCTCATCAGCTAATGCTGATAACAAAGTAGAGTGTGCTTCTCGAACACTAACATTTAAGCGTACGCCATTGACTTGACCGAATGCTACCGCTTGTAAACCTTGGTTAAGCATACGTATACGATTTTGCTCTCGCTGTATAGTTTTACGGATAATATTGGACACGCTCTTTGAACTAATTGCCAGCTGCTGTTCACGCGATGTGAGTTCTTCCGTTAAGCGTGACAATTCAATTTCCATCTGTTCGATCGCTTCAATAGGGTCATCTGTTTTCACAATATCTTGGCGAATTCGTTCGCGTAAATGTGCATAAACTGCGATATAGAATTGAATTTTACGTTCTGGACGTTTTGGATCTTCTGATAATCTTAAAACATCCCGTAGATGTTCATTGTCATTAACTGCCAAGCGTAACGAACCCAATGCCTTATCCGACATAGAACGTAGCTCATCAGCACTTAAGTAAGCAAGTTCTCGGCGATGTAGTCGACGTTCAACACTATTTTCTTTAACCAACCTTAATACTAAACACCATCCTGCTTTCGCTTGTACTACCTGTTCGCGAAGTTGTTTATAATCACGCAGTGTTTGAGTTAAGCGTTTTTGCATCTGTGTCATTTCGCTTTCACACATAATCAGTTGTTTTTCAAGCGATGTACAATGTTGACGGTTATTATTTAATTTTTGATGGATTTCATCACGGCGCAATCGCGCTCGTTCTTCTGTGATCGCGTCCGCTTTTACGCCAATTTGTTCGATCTCTTTTTGTAGTTCATGCAACATATCACGCTTAGTTTCAAATGCACTTTTGAGCGAGGCAAGGGTTTGGTTATATTGATTATATTTATCTTGATATTGTTGCATTTGACTACGCGCTTCAGCTCTTTGCGCTTCAACCACTTCTAATCGAGACCGCAATTTTTCATTTAAATCACTATTTTCACTCAACATGCCAGCCGAATCTTCATAACTAAAGTGAGCTCGGCGTTGCATAACTTCAGTTAACGCAAAAACTTGTTGGCGAATCGTTTGTTGCTGTGCTTTGACCATGTTGTAATGTTCACGAAGCGATTCATTTTGTTCAGGATCACTTTGTAATACTGCCACAATCGGTTCAAGTTCTGAAACGGTATTACAATTACGGTTAACATATTGCAGAGAATCTTGCGCTTCAGCTAATTGTTCACGTAATTCATCAACCCGATCCGCTAAATCTTCATCTGCAAGCAAGTGCATCTGAGCAGCAAGCTTATTAACGGTAGCTAATTGCTCTTTGCAATTAATAACTTGTTGTTGGTTTTGTTGATCAATGCTTTCTTGAGATGATAATTGACGTTCAATTTCGGTGCGTCTTGTCGCTAATTTTTGCGCTTCCGCTTCAGGGTCGATATCAAAAGCAACCGCAAGATATTGACCTATAAATTGTCCAATATTTTGCTCAATGCGTTGTAATTTTTGTAAATCAAATGAAATTGTTGCATAACGTTCATGTAATTCATCACGTTCAATCGATAGTTTTTCAAGATGCACTTCACGCGCTGCTCGACCAAATAGTGGTACACTTGGAAAACTTGAAAATCGCCATTGGCGATCGCCTGTTTTGACTAGTACGGATTTATTCATCTCTTCACAATCAAAAACGCTATCATCAAATGATGAAGGATCACCTTCAATAAAGTAGATATCTTCAGGATAATCTTCATCACTTGCAGTAAGGCTTTCTAATTGCTGTTTAACTAATGATAAGTCTGGTACAACGATAGCTTGCCTTGCTGGACCATAGAGCGCTGAAAAGTAAGGCGCATCATCAATGGTTACGTCTTCATAAATTTCAGAAAGTAATACACCGTTGAAGCGTTCAGACAATGCAGATAAACGACCATCATCAACACCACTAGGTTGGTTAAGTTGCTCAATTTGGACATCTAATTGATTACGTCTAAAGCTAATTTGATCTCGTTCAGTAACTAATATTCGCTCTCTTTCAAGTAACTTTTGCATATGTTGAGTCACGGCTTGACTGTTATTAAACGTTTCACCGGTTTGTTCTTGCAAAGCAATTAACGCATCTTGAGCTTTTAACCATAATGGTGCTTTTTGGTGATAATCAGTAATTTTCGATTGAATCTGTTCAAGTTCTTGCCTAAATTCAATACGCTTTTCGCTTGATTCGTTAGCCCGCTCCGCATTCTCATCTAGTTGGGATTCGATCTCTTGTTTTAATTCGTCAAGCTCATCATAATTAATTTGTCGTCCAATACGTTTACAAAACTGTGTTAGTAATGATTCTGCTTCTTTTTGCTCAAAAAAGCGTTGTTCTAGTTCATCAAGTTGTAGCTGTAAATGTTGCGCTTGTTCAGCTTGATAACATTGTGATGGCCATTTTCTTAATGCTTCTTTCGCTGCAACAAAGGCATCACTACGTGTCACATCACCAACTAATTTAATCACCAATTGATAAGCCCGATCAAATTGATTAATGGCTGCATCAGATACACTTAATTTTTGTTCAAGTTCAAGAACTTGTTCGGTGATCTCTTTTTGCTTTTCATCAAACACGGCAAAGTGATCTTCGATATTGCTAATACCTAGTTTTGGTAGCTGACATAATGACTGCGCATTTTTTAGTGCCTGTAAAGCCTGTTGGTATTGAATTGCTCGTGTTTGTTGAACATCAAGTGCTTGCTGATAATCCGCTAACTGTGTTTTGATTTCATCGACTTCTTGCTCTGTTTCGTTAACCTGATCACGATAAACTTGGTACTGTTCATTCGCTTCAAGTACCACTTCGTTTTGTTCTTCAAGCTTTAAATTTAAGTCATCTAAATCTGCTTGATAGCGGTCGATTTTTTCTTGTTGGCGTAGCGCTGTTTGTGCTAAGTTGAGGTGATCATTAGCAGCTTGTAAATCAGTTTCCAAATCGCTTTGCGCTTCTTGATACTCTTTAAGTTCTTTCGCCATTTCTACTTGGCGGTATTGATTACTAATAAGCTGATCTTGCGTTTTAAACATATCACGACGCAAGCCAAGTACCGATTCAATATGCACTCGGCGTTCGTTAGCATGACGCATATAATCGGCCGCGACATAATTGGTCGATTCAGTAATAAGATGTTTGAATAAATCCCGATCGGATTGTGTAACTCGAATCGCTTCTAATGTCATTCGGTTTTCACGCAGTGCCGCTTCCATATCTTGGAAAGCTTTACGCACCCCACCATTTTCAGGTAATAAATAGTCACGTAGTGAACGTGTAATAGCACTTGAGATACCACCATAAAGTGAAGCTTCGATCAATCGGTAATATTTACTTCTATCTGATGGTGAACGTAAGCGTTTTGGTAAAATGCCAAAATCAAACATAACTGAATGATAATCAGTAATCGAGTTAAATTGTTTGAAGATAATACCATCCATCAATTCAACTTTATCTTTTAGTTCGGGTAACGATAAAATGCGAGCTTGTTTGTCATTGAGTCGTTCTGTTACCAATTCTGTTGGGCTTATACCAATAGGTAAACCTTGCAGTAAAAATGGTTTGATATCGACTTTTTTATCGCGACCTGCAACTTGTTGTAAGCGGACACCACAAATAATACGTTGGTTACGAGAATTAATCACATCAAGCATAGAATAACAAACACCTGGTTTTAATTTACCATGCAAGCCTTTGTCTCGTGAACCTGAAGTCGCCCCTGCCTCCGTTGTATTTCTAAAGTGTAATAAGGTTAAGTCAGGAATTAATGCAGTTACAAATGCCGCCATTGTGGTTGATTTACCAGCCCCATTACCACCCGATAGTGTTGTGACTAATTGGTCTAGCTCAAAAGTTCGCGCAAAAAAACCATTCCAGTTAATTAACGTTAATGAGTGAAATTTACCGTGTCCAATCATGTTTATTCTGTCTCCTCATTAACGTCTTCATCTTGTTCTTCGCTGTTATCATTATCTAAAGTCAGTGATGATTCAATTTTAATTGCTTCACCATCTCGGATTAAGCGCAATTGCGCTTCTTGCGCATCATCGCTACTACGTACATCTGCCCCAAAACGGAAGATAGCTTCGTTAATACGAAAACGATTGCTGTCATTGCCAACAATAAAAAAAATCATGCCTAACCGACGTAAGCGATTTAAGGCTGTTTTTACTTTATCAAAGAGTTTTTGGCGATCTAAATCTGAACCGGTTGAACGCTGGTTGACTAATTTTAGTAATTTATTTTCATCAGCTAACGAAACCAGCTCATCAAATAGCTCTTGTAAGGTAAAAATGCCTTCATGAGCCAATCGTTCTGGACTTAAATATAGATAACAAAGTACTTTACCAACAAGCATATCAAGTTCCGATAATACTGAACGAGGAATTAATGTTGTAGAGCGTGGACGCAAGTAGAAAAAGCCTTCTGGCGCTCGAATCAATTCAACATTATAACGTTGATAAAATTGCTCAAGCTCAAGTTGGAAATCCATTAGAAAGGCATGATGATCAAGCTCATCAATACCAATATGCCGCCCTGATCGTAGTAAGCTATCAAGTTCTGGAAAAATTGGATTAGCAATCGCCTGCGCTAATTTTACAGGCATATATTTATCGATTGATGCTTGAGAACTGGCTGCAATACGCCCCATAACTTTATCAAGGTGCTGGGCTGTTGATTCTATTTCTAAATTTTTAGTATTTGTTGATGACATGTGCTTGTACCTTAGCTCCATAATCGTTAATCAGTTTCCATTCGGCAGGGATACCTAGCAAATCGTCTTCGGCAATACCTAAACGAATAGCTTGATCGATAAATAACCTTGCAATATCAAAATGTTGTTCGCGTGGGAACTGCGCTAAATAACTGCGAATGGCAATACTCATATCAAGAGGTTTATTTTCTTGCTTAAAGATCAGTAGATTTTGTTCAATATGCGCAATAATATGCTCTTGGATTTCTTCAATCATTTCAAATTCGAGCTCTGATGGTAATTCGCCAGTTACCTCTGCTTCGTGTAAGACTAATTCTTCATCACGCATATCAAGCAAACGATCAGCATTAGCAAAAGTCAGTGACCAAGGCAAATCAAAGTAATTTTGAATTGATTTACGTAAACGCTGCGAAAAAACGCGATTCTTATCTAAATCAATTGCGGTACGAATAAACTTATGTACATGGCGATCATAACCTATCCAAAGATCTATCGCTTTTTGCCCCCAACCAATAATCCGGTCAAGTTTGCCCTGTAAATCTATAATCACATTGTTAATTTTATCAAGATCAGGATTGTCCAATATTGCATCTTGGATCAAAAGAAGACTAGCTTGTAGCTTATCCCCTGCAGCAGCTAAAGTATCTTGTAACTCACGCAAGGTCTGCGATGTTTCGGTGAGTAAACCTTCACAACTGCTAATTGCTGCTTGCCAATCTTGGCTTAATAAGGCTGAAATGTTTTGCTTCACATCTGCCTGCTGCTCATCCATAACACGTTGCGTGATATCAATACTGTCAAAAATCTCAGCAACAGAATATTTTAACGGCGCAAAAACATTTCGATGCCAATGCAGATCATCTCCCCCTTCAAGCGCAGCGTCGGCAGCACGTTTTAACTCTTGTGCAACTATAGAAAGTTGAAGAGATAAACGTAAGGTAGAAAACTCTCGCTGACGAATATAATAATCAGTAATACCTATTCCCAATGGCGTCAAACGGTAGATAGAAAACCCATCAGTCATTTCACTCGTAAATCGAGTAATAAAACGTTGGCGAACGAGATCGTTTATCGCATTGTTAGCTCTAACAGTTATCGTTTCTTCACTCTGTTCGAAAATTTGCGACACATGGCGGAAGGCATCAACTAATTCAGATTCCGTCATTTCACCATCAAACCGTTCACTATTTAATACCGCTATTGCTAATAAAAAAGCAAGCCGTTCAACTGGTAATAAGATCGAAAAATCATTTTTTTTTGCCCAAGCAACCAATTCTGGCACTGATTGGGAAAAATCAATCATAAAAAATCCTTAATTCAAGGAGAACAAAATCGAAACATACCTCAGAGGTTTTATCTCTGTGCGGTATCAATAAAAATGCTATCAATTATATAACAATATAGAGTAAATTTGTAATGGAATTCGATGAAAGGGTTAAAACTGTATTATTTAAATTATGGCTATTTAGAGATAGCTTCATAATAATATTAATTAATAAATATCACTAAAATAATTTAAAATCTTATTTCTTGAATAAAAAATAGATTCCCTACTCGCACAGAAACCTATTTATGCTAAAATCACCATACATTCTATCTATAAACTAACATAAGGACGTAACGAAATGCATATCGGTATACCTAAAGAACGGTTAGCCAATGAAGCTAGAGTTGCAGCAACTCCTCAAACTGTTGGACAACTGTTAAAACTTGGCTTTACAGTCTCTGTAGAACAGGGCGCTGGACATGCTGCTCATTTTGAAGATCAAGCTTTTATTGATGCTGGAGCAACCATTCAAAACACGCAAGAAATTTGGCAAAATGATCTGATTTTAAAATTTCATGCGCCAACAGATGATGAAATTGCTTTAATGAAAGAGGGATTAACCCTTATCAGTTATATTTATCCAGCTCAACATAAAGAACTATTAGAAAAACTTGCCACTAAAAATATTACTGTTATGGCAATGGACTGTGTGCCACGTATTTCACGCGCACAATCTTTAGACGCATTGAGTTCAATGTCTAATATTGCTGGTTACCGTTCAGTTATCGAAGCAGCAAATCAATTTGGTCGATTCTTTACCGGTCAAGTTACTGCTGCAGGTAAAGTTCCTCCAGCTAAAGTATTAGTTATTGGAGCTGGTGTTGCTGGACTGGCAGCTATTGGCGCAGCGGTGAGTTTAGGTGCGATTGTTCGTGCTTTTGACACCCGTCCTGAAGTTGCTGAGCAAATTAATAGTATGGGGGCCGACTTTTTAGAGCTAGATTTTGAAGAAGAAGCAGGTTCTGGCGATGGCTATGCTAAACAGATGTCAGCCGCCTTTATTGAAGCTGAAATGGCCCTATTTGCTGAGCAAGCGAAAGATGTTGATATTATTATCACAACAGCATTAATTCCAGGCAAGCCTGCACCAAAACTTATTTCGAAAGAAATGGTTGAATCAATGAAACCTGGCAGTGTTATTGTTGATTTAGCAGCATTAACTGGCGGAAACTGTGAATTGACTAAACCAGGTGAAGTTTTCGAAACAGATAACAATGTAAAGATTGTTGGTTATACTGATTTAGCTAATCGTATGCCAGCGCAAGCATCACAACTTTATGGTACGAACATTGTTAACCTATTAAAACTGCTTGCTAAAGAAAAAGACGGAAATATTGATATTAATTTTGAAGATGTCGTAATCCGTGGTGTAACGGTGGTTAAAGACAAAGAAATTACTTGGCCAGCGCCGCCAATTCAGGTATCAGCTCAACCTCAGAAAAAAGCAGCTGAACCAATTGCTAAACCTGAACCTAAACCAATGGATCCTCGTAAAAAATATGGCATTTTAGCTTTGGCTCTCATTGCTTTCTTCTGGCTTGCTCACTCTGTTCCTGAAAGCTTTTTAGGACATTTTACTGTATTTGCATTATCTTGTGTTGTTGGCTATTACGTAGTATGGAATGTCACACACTCTTTACATACTCCTCTGATGTCGGTAACAAATGCAATTTCTGGGATTATATTAGTCGGTGCAATATTACAAGTCGGC
Source organism: Gilliamella sp. ESL0250 (assembly GCF_013345045.1). Taxonomy (NCBI): domain Bacteria; kingdom Pseudomonadati; phylum Pseudomonadota; class Gammaproteobacteria; order Orbales; family Orbaceae; genus Gilliamella; species Gilliamella sp. ESL0250. The sequence goes on from NZ_JAAEDV010000004.1 coordinate 95,395, forward strand.
GATGATAATAGTTTAACTACGGCGATTGCCTTTGTTGCTATTTTGATTGCTAGTATCAATATTTTTGGTGGATTCTTTGTTACTCAAAGAATGCTGAAAATGTTCCAACGTGGCAAGTAAAGGAGAGCATACATTATGAGTAATGGAATCATTCAAGCAGCCTATGTTATTGCTGCATTACTTTTTATCTTTAGCTTACGGGGTCTTTCTAACCAAGAATCGGCCAAATCAGGAAATATCTACGGTATGATTGGAATGGCAATTGCACTTATCGCGGCAGTTGCTAGTATCAAAGGTGGATTACACTGGATCATCATTGCTATGGTTATCGGCGCTGCAATTGGTTTATATCTGGCCAAAAAAGTGGAAATGACACAAATGCCAGAACTTGTTGCACTACTTCATAGCTTCGTGGGAATGGCTGCGGTTCTTGTTGGCTTAAATAGCTTTTTAGATTCTCACATTCAAGATTTTCACGGTGGTGAACTGACTGTACATTTAGTAGAGATTTTTGTTGGCGTCTTTATCGGTGCAGTAACCTTCTCAGGCTCTATTGTCGCATTTGGTAAATTAAATGGACGCATTAGCTCAAAACCATTATCCATACCAAATAAGCATTATTGGAATCTAGCTGCAATTGTTGTTTCTACCATTTTAATGTTTGTCTTTGTTAAATGCGAAAGTGGAGTAGGTGCTACAATTAGCTTATTAATCATGACAATTATTGCATTCGTTTTTGGTTTCCATTTAGTGGCCTCAATCGGTGGTGCTGACATGCCTGTTGTTATTTCAATGCTAAACTCTTATTCGGGTTGGGCAGCGGCAGCGGCAGGCTTTATGCTAGGTAATGATCTTCTAATTGTAACTGGTGCATTAGTTGGTTCATCAGGTGCTATTCTTTCATATATTATGTGTAAAGCAATGAACCGTTCATTTATCAGTGTTATTGCTGGCGGTTTCGGTAGCGATGGTAGCGCAGCTAGTTCATCTGATGAAGAACAAGGTGAGCACCGTGAAATGCAACCAGCCGAAGTTGCGCAAACATTAAAAGAAGCGCGTTCTGTTATCATCGTTCCTGGCTATGGTATGGCTGTTGCACAAGCACAAGGTGCTGTAAGTAATATTACCGAAAAACTACGCGCAATGGATATCGAAGTAAGATTTGGTATTCATCCTGTTGCTGGACGTTTACCTGGCCATATGAATGTATTGCTCGCAGAAGCCAAAGTGCCTTATGATATTGTTCTTGAAATGGATGAAATCAATGATGACTTCCCTGATACGGATGTTGTTTGGGTTATTGGTGCAAATGATACAGTAAACCCAGCTGCTGAAGAAGATCCAAATAGTCCAATTGCTGGCATGCCAGTTCTTGAAGTTTGGAAAGCAAAAACGGTCGTTATTTCTAAACGATCAATGAATACAGGGTATGCAGGTGTACAAAATCCACTATTCTTTAAAGAAAATAGCTATATGCTATTTGGCGATGCGAAAGATAGTGTTGAAAAAGTATTACAAAACCTTTAATTAACCGCAACCAATACTATTGTGGCATTTTCCACAATAGTATTGGATATATGTCCTTACCACTTATCTGCAAACTTGAGTAATAAAAATTTATACTATTGATAATAACTCAGCTAGCCAAATAATATTCATCTGTAGAAATTAATCGCCCGATTGACAGTAATTTAAGAAAATACGGTAATAAATACACAGAAAAAAACAAAACTAATGCCGTATCACAGACGAGAGATATAACATTTATATCATAAAGAAAAGATAACCATTACCACTTTAGCTAAATGCTTTATGGTTAGTCGACCGACCATCTATAATGTGTAAAAAAAAGCCCAATAGAAACTGTTTATCCTCTTTAACCGGTAAGAACAAAAGTTATAAAAACATGAATTATGGTATTAACCATCTGGTTAAAATAGAAAAAGCCAATGAATATAAAACATGAATACAGGTAACGTAATTTTTTACGTGAGTTTTGCACTCACTATGGGATATTTACACAACTGCTCACTTTTTCAGTTATATTTTTTGTAAAAAATATTCAGGATTCTATACTGTTTCGCGATTAATTGAAAATTCACAGCATCGATTGGTTAAACAAAAAATAACCATGGGATCAATCAAAACTTCGCAAAACCTGACAGTTAATAAATGAATGAGCAAGCCGAAAGCGATAGGTACTTTAATGGAAATGTGATATTTACTTTTAGGTTAAATTTTTGTAAAAAATATTCAGGATTCTATACCGTTTCGCGGTTAATTGAGAATTCACAGCATCGATTGGTTAAACAAGAAATAACCATGGTATCAATCAAAACTTCGCAAAACCTGACAGTTAATAAATGAATGAGCAAGCCGAAAGCGATAGGTACTTTAATGGAGATGTGATATTTACTTTTAGGTTAAATTTTTGTAAAAAATATTCAGGATTCTATACCGTTTCGCGGTTAATTGAGAATTCACAGCATCGATTGGTTAAACAAGAAATAGCCATGGTATCAATCAGAAATTCGCAAAACCTGCCAGTTAATAAATGAATGAGCAAGCCGAAAAGCGTGATACGGACTTTCATGGCAAGGTGGCATCATCAACAAATCGTTAGCGATTAAAAAGATAGAAAACAAAAGATTAAGTGATTTATTCACTTTTATAATGTGGTTCAACTGTATAAAGCGATTCCCAGTAAAATACTTTATGCATTTTTAGAGGATTATTTTAATCATAACGAATAAACAACCCAATGTTTTCCTACAATTAATCTATTTATTACTCACTAAGTACATATTTTATTTTGTTAAATAGTTTCAGGAAAGTATGTGTTTCAGTATAAAATAGCATTTATATTAATGATTATCTTTTTTGATTTGTTCTTTATGATAAAGATAATAAGCACCTCGAGATACCATTCTAAGTTGGAAAATAAGATCCTCAATTAATTTTTCACGCTGTACCAAATCAAAATCAATCGCTTCTGCACCCGCATTAAATGCAATAGTAACCATTGCTTCTGCTTGAGCTTCGTTATAATGATGAGGCATTTGGTTGGCATCATCAAGATAATCGACAAGCTCTACAATAAAGTGTTGAATTTCTCGAGCAATAGCAGAACGAAAAGCTGCTGATGTTCCCGCTTTTTCACGAAGAAGTAATAAAAAGACTTTTGGGTTTTTATCAATAAATTCAATAAATGTGGTGACTGATGTCCGTAATACACTACCGCCTTTTTCAATACGTTTACGTGCTTGGCGTAATAATTGGCGAAGAGTTAAACCACTTTCATCAACCATGGCTAAACCCAACTCATCCATATCACGAAAATGGCGATAAAATGAAGTAGCCGCAATCCCTGCTTCACGTGCTACTTCTCGTAGGCTTAAACTAGCAAAACCTTGCTCAGCATTGAGTTGATTAAATGCTGTTTCAATTAAAGTACGGCGAGTTCTTTCTTTTTGTTGAGCTCGAACCCCGCCGATCTTGATATTTTTCATTTGATAGCTCAATTTTAATATTTTATACCTAACCTACCATTAATTAGCGGCTTTTAATAATTGCTCTTTTTCAGCAAGGACTTTTGGCATATGTTCGCGAATAATTTTAGCTATGGTCTCATAGCGAGCACGTAATGGCGAACCAGGGCGATAAATCAAGGTAATCCTACGTGATGGTACTGGATCTGTACACGGAATATAGCAAATATTATCACGAATTCGCTCGTTAGGTGCAGCAAGCTCTGGAAATAAAGTGATACCACGACCTGCTGAAATCATACTTCGCAGTGTTTCAAGGCTGGTTGCTTTGAACTGTTTATCTTCATCAATGCCAACTTGGAAACAATACCCCATTGCATGTTCACGCAAACAATGCCCATCTTCTAACATTAAGAATTTTTGTCCTTTTAAAGCAGATAATTTAACGGTCTTTTTGCTAGCTAACTCGTTATTTGCATGAACCGCTAAAAACATAGGTTCATCAAATAATGGCAGTTCAATAAATTGTGCAGTTTCCTTAACTTGCGCAACAATGGCACAATCAAGTTTACCGCTTTCGAGCTGAGCAACTATGCTTGCAGTTTGTGCTTCGTGTAAATAAAGCTCTAATTGAGGAAAAGATTCATGTAAAACAGTAATGACATGTGGTAAAAGATAAGGCGCTATAGTAGGAATCAATCCAATATGCATTGGTCCAGACATTTCTTCACCTTGACGGCTAGCCATTTCTTTTAAAATTTGGATATTACGCAAAATCTCTTTGGCCTGTTCAACTAGCATCATACCCGTTTGTGTAAATAACACCTTGCGGCTAGTACGTTCTAATAACATTACGCCTAATTCATCTTCTAATTTTCTAATTTGACCACTAAGAGTTGGTTGACTCACATTGCAAGCATCTGCTGCTTTACGAAAATGGCGAAATTCAGCTAACGAAACAAAATATTCCAAATCACGAATATTCATAATGTCCCCAATAAGTTATTAGTTAATGGTATATACTCAAACAACTTCCATATGTAAGGTTATAACAAATAACATTAAAAAGCTCTTCATAATTTTTTTAAACTATAATGCTTTATAAATAATATTCTGTGAAACAAATAAGTAAGAAGAAGTTTTGAGTATAGTTTTATTTATCTTAATCAGTTAGTTAAAACATTCTAACCAGAGCAAAACAAAATTTGTCGTTTTTAATTAAATACTACTAATATTACTATACTAATTACTATTGTTGATAATTATGTTTAAAAAATCAAATATAATATTTAAGTCATCTTAGAAAATATAATTTTACTGAGTGAAAAAACCGATTCTAAGAAACATGGAAACTTATTAGCAATTACGATATAATCGCGCGCTATGATTGTTATTAAGCCAAAAATACTTTTTGAGGTGCACTATTTTTAAACAAGTTACACGTTTTTATCAAAAGTTTTTTCGTCATGAAGAACAACAAAAAGTTGGCTATGTGTCCATTCCACGCAATGAACACAATATATCCCGTAAAGAAATTAGTGAAAATGCATTAAAAGTCCTTCATCGATTAAATAAACAAGGGTACGAAGCTTATTTAGTTGGTGGATGTATCAGAGATCTCATCTTAGGTAAAACACCAAAGGACTTTGATATCACAACCAATGCAACTCCAGAACAAGTTCAGAAAATCTTCCGTAACTGTCGCCTAGTCGGAAGACGATTTCGTCTTGCTCATATTATGTTTGGTAAAGAAATTATTGAAGTAGCCACTTTCCGTGGCGATCACGGTTCTCAGGAAGGAAAAACCAATATTTCTAAACGTTCGCAATCAGGTATGCTATTACGCGATAATGTCTATGGAACCATTGAGCAAGATGCAATTCGTCGCGATTTCACCATGAATGCACTTTATTACAGTGCAAATGATTTCACCTTACGCGATTACTGTGGGGGACTAAAGGATTTACAAAAAGGCATTATCCGATTAATCGGCGATCCACAGACACGTTATCGAGAAGATCCTGTTAGAATGCTAAGGACTGTTCGTTTTGCTGCAAAATTGAATATGAAAATTGAGCCAACTACAGCTGAGCCAATTCGAGATCTTGCGCCATTATTGAAAAATATCCCCTCTGCTCGACTTTTTGATGAGTCACTTAAACTATTACAAACTGGAAATGGCTATAAAACTTATAAATTACTAAGAGAATATAATCTTTTCGAACAACTATTTCCTATTATTGAACGTTTGTTTGCCAACAATCAAAACGGTTATTTAGAAAAAATTATTGAGCAAGTTCTAAAAAATACTGATTATCGTATTGCAAACAACAAACGAATCAATCCTGCATTTTTATTTGCTGCGTTTTTCTGGTATCCAATTATGGAACAAACACAAGCAACGTGTGTCGAAAGTGGCTTACCATTCCATGATTCGTTTTCGATGGCAATTAACGAAGTGCTAAGTGAACAATGTAAAAATATTGCCATACCTAGACGCTTAACCACCATCATGGGGGATATTTGGCGTTTACAACTACGTATGAAAAAACGAGATGGCAAACGTGCATTTGTTATTTTAGAGCACCCTAAGTTTCGAGCTGCTTATGACCTTTTAGAAATGCGAGCCTCCATCGAAAAAGGAGAACTATTGGAGTTAGCTAAATGGTGGGATGAGTTTCAATATACTTCTGTCGAAAAAAGAATAGTGATGGTAAAACAACTTAGTAAAATCAATAAACGCAAAATGAAACGTTAATTTTTAATTCGCACTTTTATAAATAACCGCTATAATGTTGTAATTAAAATAATCATAATAACTTTTTAATCATTGATGAAAAAATTAGCGCCTTCTCTTATTGCAATAGCCATCACCCTTTCTTTGTATAACAGCTCTAGTTATGCTATAGATTTACCTAAAGCAGCTGTTAGCAATAATCCTCAATGTCTTATAGACGTTCCTAGGTTTGATCGCCCTTTAGTCAATGGAGATATCGATACCTTACCTGTGAATGCTGAGGCTAACCAATTTGAAGCAATCTATCCAAGCATTGCTATCTATAAAGGTGAAGTATTAATAGAACAAGGGAACCGCACTGTTCAAGCAGATAAAGTCACAATTGACACCCATGATAAGGATAATCGAACCGTGACATTAGAAGGCGATATTACTTATCAAGATAATTTAATAAAAATGAAAGGCAATAATGCATCAATGAATCTAAATAATAATGATGCAAATATGACTCCAAGTGACTATCATCTTGTCAATAGACTTGGTCGTGGTAATGCTGATCAAATGAAACTGGCAAAAAACCGCTATGTTATTTTAAAAAATGGTAGTTTTACATCTTGTCCTGTTAATGACAGCACATGGGATATAAAGGGAACAACGGTTATTCATGACAATGAAGAGCAGTTACTAGAAGTTTGGAATGCCGTATTTAGTATTGGCAAGGTACCCGTTCTATACTCGCCTTATTTACAATTACCAACCGGAGATAAACGTCGTTCAGGATTATTAATGCCTAATTTAGGCTATGACAATATTGATGGAATTGATTTTTCACAACCAATATATTGGAATATTGCCCCAAATTATGATGCTACCTTTACGCCAAGATTCTTGCAAGAACGTGGTGTACAACTACAAACAGAATTTCGCTATTTAAATAAACTGGGCTTGGGCACACTTGCGTTTGACTGGCTACAACATGATAGTAAATATGATAAAGATAGAACCACTCATTTAAATGGCAATAATTATGATGACAATCGCCACCGGTGGTTATTTCATTGGAAAAATGAAGAATTAATAAACTATAATTGGCGTTTTTATGCTGATACAACTCGAGTTAGTGACAATCAATATCTGACAAATCTAAGTTCTAAATATGCTTCCCAGACTGCTGGGTATTTAACGCAGTTTTATAAAATTGCTTATAATGACGAGTATTGGGATATCACGTTAGGCTATAAACACTTTCAGCCATTTCACTCAGAATTAAAAAATTCACTTTACCAAACCGAACCACAGTTGGATATGAGTTATTATAATAATGATTTAGGTCCTTTCAAATTTAGAGCATTTTCTCAAGTGTCTCGTTTTTTGACATCTGGGCAAAATAAACCTAAAGCATGGCGAGCACATTTTGAACCTACACTTAATTATACCTTAACCAATTCTTGGTCATCATTAGCCACTGAAATGGGTTTTATGGCAACTCATTATAATCAAGATAATATTAGAAAAAATATTGATCAATATAAAGATTTAGATAAAAACGTAAATCGTTTTTTACCAAAATTTAGTATTGATGGTAAAGTCATCTTTGAGCGAGATATACCTATTATTGATGGCTATACACAAACCTTAGAGCCACGAGTAAAATACATCTATATTCCATATCGAAAACAATCCAATATTGGCGCCTATGATTCGACTATATTACAATCGGATTATATTGGCTTGTTTAGAGATCAGCCTTATAGTGGCCTAGATAGAATTGCTTCAACTAATAAAATATCAACGGGAGTAACCACTCGGTTTTATGATAATAACAAAGTTGAAAAGTTTAACCTATCAATTGGACAAATCACTTATTTTACAAAATCAAAAACGAGTGAACACAATAATGATTTAGATGAAAATTCTGATACCGGTAGTATTACTTGGGCAGCAGATAATTTTTGGCGCATAAGTGATGATATAATCTTTAGAAGTGGCGTTCAGTATGATACTCGAATTGATACCATTTCATTAGCCAATACAACATTTGAGTATCGACCATCGGGTGATAAGTTGGTGCAATTATCTTATCGCTATGCAAACCGTAACTATATTGATACTGTAGATAAAAATCCTTTTTATAGAGGTTATAGACAAGATATTTCCCAAGCAGGAATGATGACAGCTTGGCCACTATCACAAACAATCAGCGCTGTTGGTTCATATTATTATGATGTTAAATTAGGACAATCAGCAGACAGTTTTGTTGGATTGCATTATAGTGACTGTTGTTGGGGCACAACGGTGCAATATGGCAGAAAACTCACAGACTGGGAAAATACTTCTCGCAAAAGTAAATATGAAAATAAGCTGTCTATTAACTTCGAATTACAAGGATTAAGTCATAACCGAGATACCAAAGCTAAAATGCTAAATTTCGGTAAACTACCCTATACAACAACATTTGAATAAGATATTTCTTTAAAATAAATTACCAATAAATTTATTGCAAACATGTCAATCATGCTGCAACAACAAAATGAGTTGAGTGAATATGAAATTATTAAAACTATTTATCGTTTTAAACCTAAGCGTAAGTTTAGGTATTTTAACTCCATTATCAGCTAATGCTGCACCTAAAGTTATAGAAAAAGTTGCAGCAATTGTTAATAATAATGTCATTTTAGAAAGTGATGTTAACGATATGTTAAAAACGATTAAAGCGAGTACCGATCCCAAAAATCTGCCTAACGATAAAGTACTTAGACAACAAATTATTGAGCGTTTAATTATTGAAAATCTAATTTTACAAAAAGCGGCTAAAGCTAAAATTACAGTTAGTGATGACGAGGTAACCGGTGCTATCGATAGAATCGCAGCTGAAAACGGTATGACCATCGATCAACTACGAAGCAGACTTTCGACAATGGGAATCAGCTATGGCGCCTATCGTGAAAGGATCCACAATGACATGTTGATAGAAGAAACGCGAATGCATGAAGTAAGACCTAGAGTCAAAGTTTCAGAAAAAGAAGTGGAAAACTTAGCAAAAAATATTGCTCGCCAGTCAACCAACAATATTGATGTAAAAATCAGTCATATTTTGATTTCCGTTCCCGAAAAAGCATCTAAACAACAAATCGATAACGCTACAAATAAAGCACAAGATATTATTAATCGAGCTCAAAAAGGTGAAAATTTTGCCAAATTAGCCACTTCATATTCAAATGATGATCTTGCTTTAAAAGGTGGCAGTATGGGTTGGCGTAAACTTAATGAATTACCCACTATCTTTGAAGAACGTTTAGTGCGCGCACCAAAAGGTAGTATTATTGGTCCTATCCGTTCAGGGGTTGGTTTACATATTCTCAAAGTTGATGATACACGTTCTGAAGCACCAAAAAAAATTACAATTCAAGAAGTTAATGCTCGCCATATATTGATTAAAACCAATGTATTAGTTACTGACCAAATTGCAAAACAAAAACTAACCGATATTCGAAAATCAATTACCAGTGGTGCAACAACCTTTGAGGCTGCCGCTAAAGCGAGTTCAGAGGATACAGGTTCAGCGAATAAAGGAGGCAACTTAGGTTGGAATCGCCCAGAAGTTTATGATAATGGATTTAAAGCTGCTCTAACTCAGCTAAAAAAAGGAGAAATTAGTCAACCAATAAAGTCATCTTATGGTTGGCATTTAATTCAATTAATTGATACAAGACAAGCTGATGGAACAAATGCGATGAAAAAGGATCAAGCTTATCGACTTATTTTTAATCGTAAATTCTCTGAAGAAGCTCAGGTTTGGATTCAAGAAGTAAAAGGTGACGCTTATATTAAAATCACAGGTGAAGATAACCATGAATAGTCGCGTTCACCAAGGTCATTTCGCTCGTAAGAGATTCGGGCAAAACTTTTTACATGATAATGGCATTATCGAAAGTATTGTTGCCGCTATACAACCGAAAGCAGATCAAGCACTAGTCGAAATTGGTCCAGGACTTGCAGCATTAACAATACCTGTCAGCAAACATGTTGATCATTTAACCGTTATAGAAATTGACAGAGATCTAGCCAGTAGATTAATTGAGAATCCATTTTTAAACAATAAAATAACGGTTATTGAACAAGATGCACTAACCTTTGACTTTAATCAGCTAGCAGATCAATTCGGTAAACCATTAAGAGTGTTTGGTAACTTACCTTATAATATCTCAACACCGTTGATGTTCCATTTATTTCAATATGCAAATATCATCACTGATATGCATTTTATGCTACAAAAAGAAGTAGTAACTCGTTTAGTTGCAGCTCCTAACAGTAAAGATTACGGTAGATTGAGTGTCATGGCGCAATATTATTGTCAGATAATTCCTGTTCTTGAAGTCCCTCCTACATCATTTAAACCAGCCCCAAAAGTTGACTCAGCAGTCGTTAAATTAATACCTTATAAGGAAAAACCTTATTTTGTTAATGATATCAAAATACTTTCTCGAGTGACTACAGAGGCATTTAATCAACGACGTAAAACTATTCGTAACAGTTTAAGTAATATGTTTACTGCTGAACAATTAACTAAATTAAATATTGATCCAAGTTTACGTGCTGAAAACTTAACAGTGCAACAATACTGTCAACTTGCAAACTCATGGAATTAACAGTATGGCAAACTTACTTATTGGTGATATTCATGGTTGTTATGATGAGTTTATGCGAGTGCTTGAAAAAGCAAAATTTTCATCATCAGACACCTTATGGCTAACAGGTGATCTCGTTGCTAGAGGCCCAAAATCATTAGAAGTCCTAAGATTTGTTAAACATAATGCCAAGCAAATTCGACTGGTATTAGGTAATCATGATCTACATTTATTATCTATCCATGCCAATATTACGCCGGCAAAAAAAAAGGATAATCTTGAAGATGTCATTCATGCAACAGATTTTGATGAATTGATGAATTGGCTCCGTAAACAACCTTTGGTGCAAATCGACGAATCTTTAAAGTTGATTATGACTCATGCTGGCATTTCCCCACAATGGGATCTGGAAACGCTAAAAAAATGTGCTCACGATCTGAATGCTATCTTATCGAGCGATTCTTATCTCCTATTCCTTGATAAAATGTATGGTAATTTTCCTGATGAATGGTCATCTGAATTACAAGGTTTAGATCGACTGCGTTATATCGCTAATGCGTTAACTCGTATGCGTTTTTGCTACGAGGATGGCCGACTTGATTTTTATTATAAGCAATCACTTGAGCAAGCACCCTCAAAACTCAAACCTTGGTTTTTGTTACCCAGTAAAATTCCAAGCGAATATAGCATCGCGTTTGGACATTGGGCAGCATTAAACGGAAAGGGTACGCCAGAAAACATTTATGCACTTGATACAGGATGTTGTTGGGGAGGAAAGCTAACATGCTTACGTTTTGAAGACAAAAAATACTTTAAAAAGAAAAATATCGAAGCAAAAAAATTAGATAAACTACTATGAAAGGGTCATTTATTATGTCTGCTTTATCTGTCATTAAATCAATATGGAAAATAATTAACTTTATTAGAGAAATATTTCTTAACCTAATATTTTTAATTATTATTATTTTAATCTTTAGTACTATCGCACTAATCAAAGAAGCAAAAAAACAAGAAATTGTGCCACAATATGGTTCATTGGTTTTGGACATTGAAGGTGTTATTGTCGATAACACACTTTATAGTGATGAAATCTATGCTTTACAGAATAAAATTTATGGCAAAAAAGTAAATACCTCACGTGAAAATAGTTTGTTTGAATTAACTCAGAAAATAGCTCAAGCAACGACAGACCCAAAGATTACAAGCATCATCCTTAAATTAGATCATTTCGTTGGTGCAGATATGAGCTCGCTACAATATATTGGCAAATATTTAACCAAATTTAGTGAGGCAAATAAACCAATTTATGCATATGGTTCAAATTTCAACCAAAGCCAATATTATTTAGCCAGCTATGCTAATAAAATCTATTTAACACCACTTGGGGCTGTTAATGTATATGGATTAGCAGCAAACAACCTATACTATAAAACCTTACTTGATAATTTAAAAATTAATACGCACGTTTTTAGAGTGGGAACCTACAAATCAGCCATAGAACCATTTATTCGGGATGATATGTCTGAAGAAGCAAAAAGCAATACAACACGTTGGTTAACACTTATGTGGAACAACTACCTTAATGATATTTCGTCACAACGAAAAAAAGCCGATACACAATTAGTTCCGACACCAGAGACTATGTTGGCAAATTTAAAAGCGACTAATGGCAATATGGCTCAATATGCTATATCTAATGGATTAGTCGATGTCATTGCATCTAATTACCAATTTGAATCTGAGCTGACTCATCAACATCAAATCAGCATTTATGATTATCAACTTAAATCAAAAAATAAAAATTTAGATAGTGATAACGAAGGCAACAAACCACTGATTGCAGTTGTATTTGTCAATGGCACTATCACCGATGGTGAAAATAGTAGTAATATCGCTGGTAGTCAAGACATTGTTGAACAGCTAAGAAACATCCGTAAAAACTTAGATAAACATAACATACAAGCAATAGTTTTACGAGTAAATAGCCCTGGGGGAAGTGTAGATGCATCAGAAGCAATTCGTAGTGAACTAGAGGCCTTACGTGGTTATCAAATTCCCATTGTTATCTCTATGGGAGGAATGGCTGCATCGGGTGGATATTGGATATCAACCGCATCTGATTACATAGTTGCAAGCCCAAATACAATTACTGGCTCTATCGGTATCTTTGGTATTATTCCAACATTTGAAAAATCTTTATCTCATATTGGTGTTTATAGCGATGGCGTAACCACATCACCATTAGCAAATAATACAGCGACTAAAGATCTACCACTCGAAATGAATCAATTAATTCAAATGAATATTGATAATGGCTATCAAACATTTATTTCTTTAGTAGCAAAAGCACGAAATATGACAACCGAGCAAGTTGACAAAATTGGTCAAGGCCAAGTTTGGTTAGGCTCAGAAGCCAGCAAAATTGGACTTGTTGATAAATTAGGTGATTTTGATGATGCCGTTGAAACTGCTGCAACATTAGCTAATTTAACTGATTATGAAATTGACTGGCAAAAACCACAAGGAAATTGGTTTAATGCATTTTATTCAGATATGATAGCTATGTTACCTAAATCAACTGCAGAGATATTTTTTGAACAACTTCCAGAAGCAAAAGAGCTTCAACAGCATGTTTCCTTATGGAATAAATTTAACGACCCTCAAAATCGCTATATTTATTGCCTAAATTGTGCCGATGTACGTTAATAACCAGATCATTATCCACCACCTCGTGTGGTAGATAATGATTCCCCCGTTTTTCTCACCAATTTTATAACTTAATTGTTTTTATCTTTTAAACTATTTTTCCCTGGTTGAAAAAAATAACGCATATGGTTCATGGCTTCTTGAATAGATTGATAATTCGGTGTTTCATCAGTTTCACGATTATGCAAATCCATATAATGACTAATCCCTAATCGATTTACAAAATAAATATTTTCAGATGTTCTAACCGCATACGAGCTATAATTTGACATCAAAAGCCAATTACGATTAGTTATCGGATTAAATAAATCATATCCCGTTGAGTAATCGCTGATATCATTTTTCACATATAAATAATGTTTCATTAAGGTAGGAATAACATCTTCATGGCTGGTCATTTTTGATCTATTATTTTTAAGATGTTCTAATTCACTTGCATCAATAATAATAAAAGGCACCTTTGTTTGCGCATCAGTATAATTACCATTATGCCCCCAAAAGCCTAGTTTATTATCATTCATCTCTTGGGCATGATCACCAGTGATAATCAAAATTGTATCATCCAACGAATTTGATTTAGCAAGTTCATCATAGACATTTTGTAATAGAGAATCATCATAGTAAACACTTTGTTTATAACGATTAAAAATTGGCAAAGGATCTGTGTCATTATTCAACGTCATATAATTAAGATCACCAATAGGTTTAAATTTCACTGGAAAACTGTCGGGAAAGTCATAAGCATGGGGAGCATCATAAAATAAAAAAGAAAATGTCGGTTTAGAAGTATCTCGTCGTTTATACCATGCGAGCCAATCATCAGTGATTTGCTTATCTCGACTAGCAGCCGAACCATCGTTACTACTGATTCTCAAATTTTTGATAGTGACAAATGCTGTTCGATCAAATTCCGGAGCGGTAACTTTAGCTGAAGTAAAAATACCAATATTATAGTTTTCTTTCTGTAAAGTTGTGATAAATAGTGAAGGAATACTATTACGTAAAAATGAATCCCAATATGTACCAGGAATACCATAAAACAACCCAAAAATACCAGTACGCGTCGCATTACCTGTTGAGTGATGGTTATTAAAAATCACGCCATTATTTTGCTTAACAAAATGAAATGTATTAGGAGAAATATCTTCACTAAAGGTATCATATCGCCAAGAATCTAATACAATAAACATAATATTTTTAAGTTTATTATTTTGAGGGTTAATCACTAATGGATTTTTCGGATAATCAACGCTAGCATTGCTATTATCCTTGCTATACACAACTTTTCGTTGCCCTTTTTCATCAAAAAAACTCATGATTTTTTTCGACGTAAATGGCCGATAAAGTGGAATATATTCCTTCACTACCATAATAGGCGAATAGGCATAATAAAAAGCAATCATGTGCACAACATGACTAATTAAAAATGAGCTAAAAAGAAAGACTGTTGATAGCAAAACAATTCTCGATTTTTTATGCGGTAAAATCAATTTATTGTTGACTATGTAAAGAATAAAACATTCAGCGCAAAACGAAACAGCAATAAGCACAAACATTAAAAAGTAAGTCAATACAGAGAAATCAACAACTTGCCCAGAAAAAACCATTGATAAAACAGACTGATTTATATGAAATCGGTATTGCTGAAAAACAATAGTATCAACATATAATCCTATTTGAAAAAAGCTGAATAATATAGCAAGAATAATATTACGAATAAGTGGTTTAAACCAAAGCAAAGGAGTGCAAACAATTAAAAGCAATAAGTAGGCGGAAAAAAAATGTCCCAAGACAGCAAATACTGAAAATGCTATCCCAACCAAATTAAACGATGCACCTGGAACAAAGAAGAATCGAATAGCTATTATTGATGAGATAAGGATATTAATTAGAACAAAGAGGTACAATTTTTTCATAATATTTGCTATTAAGTAATTCAATATACATTATACGCATATTACAGCATTTTATACTTAAACGTAGTGCTTTCCTGAATTTTTTAACAAACTAGCACTAAGAAATAAATTACTAATAGAATCTTAACAAAAAGGGCTCAATTTAGAGCCCTTTTATTTGAATTACATAAAATTATCGACGATCTGCAAAGATTCTTAATAACATAATGAATAAGTTAATGAAATCAAGGTAAAGGGTTAGTGCACCTAAAATAACAAACCGTCTAAACATATTAGGGTCATCTTGTGATAATTGATCACCTAATGCTTTAAGTTTTTGCGTATCATAAGCAGTTAATCCTGCAAAAACAAATACACCAATATAAGTAACAGCCCACATTAATGGCTCGCTATGCATGAAGATATTAACTATTGAAGCAATAACGATACCAATTAATCCCATAAATAAGAAACGTCCAAAACCAGATAAATCTCGTTTAGTTGTATAGCCGTAAAAAGCCAAAGCAGCAAACATACCAGCTGTAATAAAAAATACGCTTGCTATTGAAGATGAAGTATAAACAATAAAGTAAATCGAGAACGTACAACCATTTAAAACTGAATAAAGCATAAATAATGTGGTCGCAACCGATCCAGACAGGCGATTAATCAAGCCCGAGATGACAAAAACTAAACCAAGTTCAGCTATAAGCAATACCCACATACCTTTATATAGTATGTTCAAAAGCTCAAGATTATTAGATGCAAACCAAGCTACCAAAGCTGTTAATAATAATCCGACTGTCATCCAACCATAAACATGGCTCATATATGTTTGAATGCGACTACCTGTTTGTTCAATAATTGAACCGTTAGGTGAATAATTGTTCATTAATTACCTCTCAATAAAAAGAATGATATAACTTTGTACTATTATAACCTAAATAACCGCTAATACCATTTTTTCAATGCCTTTATATCTGTTTTTTTTGCCTCAATCCAACTTTCTCCATAAGGCGTTCGCTCTTTCTTCCAAAAAGGAGCTTCGTTTTTTAAAATATCCATAATAAACTCTGTGGCAGCAAACGCATCTAAGCGATGTGCACTACTTACTCCCACAAAAACAATCTGTTCATTTGCATCAATTTCGCCCACTCGGTGGATTATTGCAATTCGGCTTAATTGCCACCGCTCTCTAGCTTGAGCGATAATATTCGCCAATACTTTTTCAGTCATTCCGGCATAATGTTCTAAAAAGAGACTTATCGTTTGTGATTCATTACGACGGACTTTGCCCATAAAAGAGACAACAGCACCATCTTGCGGTAATTGTGAGAGCCAATCGTTTAGCTTATTAACATTGATAGGCTCTTTACTAACTTTGATAAGATCCATAACGTTACCCGCCTGTTACAGGCGGAAAGAATGCAATTTCATCACCGTCTTGAACAATATAATTAAGATCAACCAATGTTTGATTCACCGCACATAAAACAGTATTTTCCTTAAATGCTAATAACCATTTCTCCCCACGTTCACTTAACTGATCGATAAGGTGAGACACTGAAAGTTGATTAGCATCTAACATAATACAATCAGTTCCGACTAATTCTCTAATTTGAGCAAAAAAAATAACTTTATTCATCTTATCTCTATTAAACTTTTTGGGCGATAAAATCGCCTGACTTGCCACCACTCTTGGTTAATAACCTTACTTGACTAATTACCATATCCTTTTGTACTGCCTTGCACATATCATAGATAGTTAAGGCTGCAACTGATGCGGCAACCATCGCCTCCATTTCAACACCTGTTTGTCCATTTAATCGACAAAAAGATTGGATTCGAATACAATTTTTGATTCTATCCGCTTCTATGTTAATTTCAATTTTACTTAAACAAAGAGGATGACAAAGTGGAATAAGCTCCCAAGTTTTCTTGGCTGCTTGAATGCCTGCAATTCTTGCCGTTGCAAAAACATCGCCTTTATGATGTTTACCTTCAATAATCATATTCAGTGTATCAGAATTCATTAAGACCAATGACTCAGCGCTGGCTTCTCGCGTTGTTATCTGTTTATCTGAAACATCAACCATATGAGCATCACCACGCTGATTAATATGAGAAAATGATTTGTGCACCCTTAAATCCTCAATAATTTATAAATCATCAACTATATCCAAGATAGCAAATTTTACCAATAGTTACCACTTTTCGATTTTATCCTATGAAGAAATAAATACCGATAAGTAAACAAAATATTCTAATAATAATAAATTGCTTCTCATAGTTTTTGCGGGTTAAGTAAAAACTGCGTACAATATAGTTTTATATTAATTATAATATTTGTGATTTTTTAATGCTTATCGCTCATATAGCCTTACCTGTTCCACTTTACCAACTATTTGACTATCACCTAACAAAGCCTGCCCAAATCGGAATGCGGGTTAGAGTTCCTTTTGGCAAACGTGACGCAGACGCAATAGGGATTATTGTTAGTATTGATGAAAAAACTGAATTTGATATTAAAAATTTAAAAACTGTTACTACAATTATTGATACGGAGCCTGTTTTTACGCCATCTATTTGGCAGTTATTAAACTGGGCTGCTGGTTATTACCATTATCCAATTGGTGAGGTTCTATTCCATGCTATGCCTACTTTACTCAGGCAAGGACATCTGGCAGTCAAAGGTGAAACCAAACAATGGCAATTAACAAAATTGGGGAAGCAGATTGATTTGCAATCGCTATCACGAACCCCAAAACAAAAATTATTACTATCATCATTTAGAAATAATACTATTTCTGACACTAACGTAAGTAACACCGTCTATCACAAATTACAGAAAAAACAACTTATAGAACAAGTCAGCTACCAGCCAGAAGATGTTCAATGGCAAACAAACTTTTCGACTAATGCGAGTTCAATTCAGTTAAATAAGGAACAGTCATATGCTATAGAAACAATCAATACACAAAATCACCAATTTGAGGTATTTTTGCTGGAAGGTGTCACTGGCTCAGGCAAAACAGAAGTTTATTTAAATGTACTCTCTAATATTTTAGCTGCTGGTAAGCAAGCATTAGTACTCGTTCCTGAAATTGGATTAACACCACAAACAATTAAACGTTTTGAACAGCGTTTTAATGCACCAATTGATATTTTACACTCAGGATTAACCGATAAACAAAGATTCACAGTTTGGTTAAGAAGTAAAAAAGGAGAAAACGCAATTGTTGTAGGTACACGATCGTCGCTCTTTACCCCATTTAAAGAGTTGGGTGTAATTATTATTGATGAAGAGCATGATAGTTCTTATAAACAACAAGAGGGGTGGCGGTATCATGCACGAGATTTAGCAATTATTCGAGCTAAATTTAACAATATTCCGGTTATTTTAGGATCTGCAACACCATCGCTTGAAACACTCAATAATGCACAAAACCATAAGTACCATTTATTACAGTTAACCGAAAGAGCCGGTAATGCAACACTGGCCAGACAGTCGATTTTGGATTTGCGAGGGTTAGTACTTGCGGCCGGTCTATCTCAACCACTAATAGAGCAAATAAAAAAACATTTAGCTAATAATAATCAAGTAATGTTATTTTTAAATCGTCGAGGATTTTCACCATTATTAATATGTCATGATTGTGGTTGGATTGCTGAATGTCCTCGTTGTGATAGGCCTTATACACTTCACCACAAACAACAAAAATTGATTTGCCACTATTGTGATACACCTAGAACAATCCCAAAACAATGTCCAAAATGTGGCTCCACTCATCTAATACCGATTGGATTTGGGACTGAACAACTGGAACAACAGCTTGAGATTCTTTTTCCAAAAATTAAAATTAGTCGTATCGATCGAGATACAGTGAGTAAAAAAAGTGCATTAGATAACTATCTACAAAGTATCGAACAAGGTGGGGCTCACATTTTAGTTGGCACACAAATTTTAGCTAAGGGACACCACTTTCCCGATGTTACTTTGGTTGGAATTGTTGATGTTGATGGTGCTTTATTTTCAAGTGATTTTCGAGCAACAGAACGGTTTGCTCAGATTTATACTCAAGTATCAGGAAGAGCCGGCCGTGAAGCAAAAGCAGGCCAAGTTATTTTACAAACGTATCATCCGGATCACCCTTTACTCAACGTTTTACTTACTGAAGGCTACCCAAAATTCGCTAAACTGACACTACAAGAACGGCAACAGACACAATTACCACCATTTAGTTACCAAGCATTAATCCGTGCCGCAGATCGCAATAATCATAATGCTCCAGCATTTTTACAGCATATTCATGATTGGCTAAAAGTTCATTGTGATCATACTTTATGGCAACTTGGACCAATGCCGGCTAATCAACCAAAGAAAGCGGGTTATCATCGTTGGCAATTACTTCTTCAACATACAAATAGGCAACAATTACAACGAATATTGGATCAATTATTAATCATAATCGCTAAATGGAGTGAAACATCAAAAGTAAGATGGAGTATTGATGTAGATCCTATTGATAATTAGGATGCTATTATTTCCACCAATATTAATTGGTGGAAATAATAAATTATAATGTGATTTTGCCAGCATTTTTGTCCAGTATTGCCTGTCCAATACCCGAAACATCTTTTAATTGCTCAACTGAAACAAAAGGTCCAAATTTTTCTCGATACTCAATAATTCTTTTTGCTTTACTCACTCCAATCCCCGTCAATACTTTTGATAGTTCTTCTGCCGTTGCAGTATTAATATTGACTTGGACAACTTGTTTTTGTTCCTGTTTAACTGGTGCAGGCGTTGCAGGAACCGAGTCGGCAAAACTTGTATTTGGAACAACAAAACTTGATAACAAAATACCTAATAGTAAAAATGCTTTCATTTGATTAACCTCTAAAAATAGTTACGCAAGTAAATTTGCTTTATCACTATCTCAATTAATCAAATAAAAAAATTTCATGAATTATAAAAATGCGAAAAGCCACCTAGGTGGCTTTTCTTTTTTTCTTTTATTGCTACTATTTTGGGAGTTAAATCACAAATTCGAATCAGGCATAATTTCTATTTTGGCTTTAGAACGTATATCTGCAGCAAGATAAGAATGTGTATTATTAATGAATAGAGGTAACAACTCAGAAGAAATATCTTTATATTCATTTGGTGTATCTACCTTAGTTAGTGCAACAATATAAGCATTTTTATCATCTAAAACTTCCGCACCATAAACAGGTTTTCCTGATGCAGAAAGATTTAAATTAAAGACCATATTAACAACTTTTTGATCGAGTTCAGTTGAATTTCGACTCAAAGTGTATTTTTTTGCAAACTTCACATTTTTAGCACTGCCAGTTTCATTTAATTGGGTCAATATATTATTAACACTCGATTTAAATTGGTTTTGAGCCATTTCGTTAAAGAGTTTTTTATGAATTTTATCTTTAACTTCATCAAATGGTGCTATACCTTCAGGGCGATAGTCCATTGTTTGCACAACAAAATCATACTGCCCATAATTTCTGTTAGCTGTGATTAAATCAGAAATTTTTTCTGTTGCTTTACCATCTACGATCATTTCTTCACTAAAAACGACATCGCTAACTTCAGGATGAGTAGTAATTGATAACTTATCATTGAAAGACATCCAATCAGTACTTCTTACTTCAAGCCCAACTTTGTTAGCAAGTTCTTCAATAGTCTTTGGAGAATCTTTCAATGCATTTTTAATTTTATTTTCTTCACTTTCTAAAGCTTGTTGTATTTTTTGTTTAGTGAGTTTTGAGTCAATTTGATACTTCACAAAATCAAAATCCATAGATTTTGCCGGTTGTACACCGTCTAATTTCACTATTGCATAACCACCATCAACGGGGATTGGTGTTGAAACTTTCCCAATTTTTTTTAACTGGGCATCTTTAAACACTTGAGGTAAAGAGTCATCATCAGCAAACCAACCCAATGAACCATTTTTGCCATATGGTGAAAGATCACTATTTTGATTAATTGTTTTAGCTATACGTTCAAAATTAGCCCCAGATGAAAGGTTTTTAGCAATATTCCTAGCTTGTTCTTTATCCGTAGTAAAAATTATACTATAAGCTTTCTTAGCAGGATATGAATAAATTTTGATATTTTTATTATACTCATTTTTAAGCTCGTCTTCAGTAACACCAATTGTTTTTCTCACTATATCTTCAGAAATCACAATATATTTTACTTTTACGCGCTCATTTTTAAAAAACTCTTTTAAATGTTCGTTGTAATATTTTTGTTCGTCTTCTAAGGTAATATTCGCCTCATCAATATCACTTACAGAAGTATCAACTGAGGTTGCATATACGCTTCTAATTTGATTTTTGAGTGAAGATATTTCAGAATCAATTGGCAAAACAAAACTACTACTTGTTAGCGCATTAATTGCTTGTTGTTGCTGTAATACAGTTCTTATAATTTCAGCATAACTATTTGGAGTAAAATTATTTTCAGCTAAAAGATTTAAATACGTCTGATTATCAAATTTACCATTTTTAAAAAAATCTTTCTGTTTTACGATAAATTTTTTAATCTGATCATTACTGATAGCCAGATTAATATTTTGTGAAAATTTATAAGCTAAATAATTATCAATCTGATAAGATAACACATTACGACGCAGCTGTTTAATAAAGGAACTATCTCCTCCAGCATTTGCTGTTACTGCTCTAGCTTGAGCTTCAAATTCAGCTCGACTTATACCATCACCATCAACTTTTGCGATATATTGCTGCTGATCGCGTGCACTATTACCACCTCCAAAGCCTAAAAATCCGACGCCAGTGAAAATAAAACATAAAATAATTATTGCAAAAATAATCTTAACAACAATATTATTTGCTGCTGTCCGGATTGTTTCCATCATTTCTTGCGATTCTCCAAATACCTAATGTGAATTTTGAAAGTATAGCATATTTAACTAAATTGGCTATTGTCTGAATGTTAAGTCTCCAAAAAAAAGATCAACATTAAGTTGATCTTTATTAATAAAAAATAATTAGTTTAATCTGACAGAACTATCAACACTACTTTTTAATTTATTAATAGCCTTTTTAGACGTTTTTTTTAATGTTACTTTTTTATCCACTGGTTCCATACCAAATGGGTTATTTTGCAGTGCAATTGTGAGCACCTCGTCAATCCATTTGACTGGATGTATATCAACTTCAGATTTCACATTATCGGGGATTTCTTCCAAATCTTTTACATTATCTATTGGAATCAATACAGTTTTAATTCCCCCTCGGTGTGCAGCTAATAACTTCTCTTTTAGTCCACCGATAGGTAAAACTTCGCCACGTAATGTTATTTCGCCCGTCATTGCCACATCAGAACGAACAGGATTACCCGTTAATGTTGAAATTAGCGAAGTACACATTGCAATACCTGCACTTGGTCCATCTTTTGGCGTTGCTCCATCGGGTACATGCACATGGATATCGCGTTTTTCATAAAAATCACTACTAATACCCAATTTTTCTGCACGAGATCGAACAACCGTTAATGCGGTTTGAATTGACTCTTGCATAACATCACCTAATGAACCCGTGTAAGTTAATTTTCCTTTACCTAATACACTTACTGATTCAATGGTAAGCAAGTCTCCACCGACTTCAGTCCATGCAAGACCAATAACTTGACCGATACGGTTTTCATTATCCGTTTTACCATAATCAAAACGCTGTATTCCCAAGAAATCTTTTAAGTTATCTTGTGTCACAATAACTTTCTTCAATTTGCTATCTAACGCTAATTGTTTAACAACTTTACGGCAAATTTTTGCAATCTCTCTTTCTAAACTTCGAACACCTGCTTCCCGAGTATAATAACGAATAATACCGATAATAGCTGAGTCATCAATACTAATTTCTTTTGTTTTTAAACCATTATTTTCTATCTGTTTAGTAATCAAGTGCTGCTTGGCAATATTCATCTTTTCGTCTTCCGTATAACCAGAGAGACGAATAACTTCCATTCGATCCAACAATGGCGCAGGAATATTCATAGAGTTAGCGGTAGCAACAAACATCACATCAGATAAATCATAATCAACTTCTAAATAATGGTCGCTAAAGGCATTATTTTGCTCTGGATCAAGTACTTCTAATAATGCTGACGCAGGATCACCTCGCATATCCGAAGCCATCTTATCAATTTCATCTAATAAAAATAATGGGTTCTTAACGCCTACTTTTGCCATACGCTGAATTAGTTTTCCTGGCATTGAGCCAATGTAAGTGCGTCTATGCCCACGAATCTCTGCCTCATCGCGCACACCACCTAAAGCCATGCGAATATACTGGCGTCCTGTTGCTTTAGCTATCGATTGACCTAGCGAGGTTTTACCCACCCCAGGAGGTCCAACCAAACATAAAATAGGACCTTTAACTTTATTAACACGCCCCTGAACTGCCAAATATTCTAAAATTCTATCTTTTACACGTTCAAGTCCATAATGATCCTTATCTAAAACTTTTTGTGCACCTTCAATATCTTTTTTAACTTTACTACGCTTATACCAAGGAACTTGAATCATCCAATCAATATAACTTCGAACAACTGTCGCTTCAGCAGACATTGCCGGCATCATTTTTAATTTATTAAGTTCTGCTAATGCTTTGTCTGTAGCCTCTTTTGGCATTTTAGCTTTAGTAATTTTTTCTTTTAACTCTTCATATTCATCAGGTTTATTATCTATATCTCCTAACTCTTTATGAATAGCTTTAATTTGCTCATTAAGATAATACTCTTTTTGAGCCTTTTCCATTTGCTGTTTAACACGTTGTCGAATGTTTTTTTCAACTTGTAATAAATCAATTTCTGATTCCATCAATGAAATAAGCAATTCAAAACGCTTTACAAGATTAGCGGTTACCAAAATCTCTTGCTTTTGTTCGACCTTTAAAAATAGCGTAGCGGCAATAGAGTCTGCTAAACGAGACGGTTCTTTAAGTAAGCGAATAGAATCAACAACTTCCTGAGTTATTTTTTTGTTAAGCTTTGAGTATTCATCAAAATTGGATAAAGTTAAGCGAATCATAGCTTCATTTATATCATCAGCTTTTTTTACTTCGCTTAATGGCTTAACTTCTGCAATCAAAAATTCATTGCTCTCCTGCTCAATAACATTAACCATTTGAGCCCGTTCAACACCTTCAACTAGGACTTTTACTGTTCCATCAGGCAATTGAAGTAACTGTAAAATATTAGCCACAGTTCCGACTTCATATAGATCATCAATCTTTGGATCATCTTGAGAAGGATTTTTTTGAGTTACAAGAAAGACTTGCTTATCCATTTCCATTGCCCCTTCTAGGCAACGTATTGATTTACTTCGACCAACAAAGAGAGGGATTACCATATGTGGAAATACAACAACATCACGCAATGGTAAAATAGGCATAGTCATGTGTTTGGTTCGTTTTATTTTCATTTCATTCTCTCTAGTAGTACAAATCCATTAGATCAATATTGGGATCGTTTTAAGATATTCAAGTCGATCTTTCTGGATTTAAACATACACTATTTCTGGAACATTTTGACAGCATTTATGGAAATTTGACTTAAATATGAGTTTGAGGTTATCGTTCTTGCCATCATATATATGATGGCAAGTTTTTATTTCAAGCAGAAAGTTCAGCACCTTCACAATGCACTAACTTTGGCGATTGGGATCGCTCAACAGTTTCTTTTTCTACAATCACTTTTTTTATAGCAGTCATTGATGGTAAGTCGTACATAGTATCTAATAATATATTTTCCACAATCGAACGCAAACCTCGCGCACCAGTTTTTCGTTGCATTGCTTTTATAGCAATAGCATCCAACGCTTCTTTAGTAAACTCAAGTTCGACACCATCTAACTCAATTAAAGTTTGAAATTGTTTAGTCAAAGCATTTTTAGGCTCAGTTAAAATATTAATTAAGGCATTTTTATCCAGTTCAGATAATGTACCTATAACGGGTAATCTTCCTATAAATTCTGGAATTAATCCAAACTTAACTAAATCTTCAACCTCAATTTGTGCTAATAATTCTGATTCAGAAACTTTATTTTTAGTGCTTTTTACATCAGCGCCGAAACCTATTCCTGTATTAGTTGACACACGATTTTCGATAACTTTATCAAGCCCACTAAATGCTCCGCCACAAATAAACAAGATCTTTGAAGTATCCACTTGTAAAAACTCTTGCTGAGGATGCTTACGTCCACCTTTTGGCGGAACAGAAGCAATAGTACCCTCAATAATTTTCAATAAGGCTTGTTGAACCCCTTCGCCTGATACATCTCGAGTAATAGAGGGATTATCCGATTTTCGCGAAATTTTATCTATTTCATCAACATAAATAATCCCGCGCTGAGCTTTTTCGACATCATAGTCACAGTTCTGTAATAATTTTTGGATAATATTTTCTACATCTTCACCAACATAACCAGCTTCAGTTAACGTTGTTGCATCCGCCATTGCAAAAGGTACATCTAAAAAGCGAGCTAATGTTTCCGCTAATAATGTTTTACCACTACCTGTTGGTCCTATGAGCAAAATATTACTTTTACCTAATTCAACATCACTGCGACGTGCATAATTACGTAATCGCTTGTAATGATTATACACAGCGACTGCTAAAACTTTTTTTGCACGTTCTTGACCAATCACATACTCATCAAGATGTTTTCTAATTTCATGTGGTGTTGGTAATGGTTGATTGATAAACTCTTCGTGAGAAAGGAAACTTTTTGTCTCTTCTTTTAGAATATCATTGCATAATCCTATGCATTCGTTGCAAATATAAATAGATGATGGACCAGCAATAAGTTTACGGACTTCATGCTCGCTTTTACCACAAAAAGTACAATAGAGTAATTTTTCTGAACTTTCTTTATTCACTTTTACCACCTATTTAATATTAAGATCGTTTACTATATATGGCATCGACTAAGCCATATTCAACCGCTTTATCGGCAGACATAAAATTATCACGATCGGTATCTTTTTCAATCACACTAATGTCTTGACCTGTGTGCATTGCTAAAATCGTATTTAAGCGATTTTTTACCTGTAAAATTTCTTGTGCATGTATTTGAATATCAGAAGCCTGACCTTGGAAACCACCTAAAGGTTGGTGAATCATTACACGAGCATTAGGTAAACAATAACGTTTACCTTTAGTACCCGCTGTTAAAAGTAATGATCCCATTGAACACGCCTGTCCTAAACAAATTGTACTGACATCTGGTTTTATAAATTGCATTGTGTCATAGATAGCCATGCCAGCAGTCACAACACCACCTGGTGAATTAATATATAAATAGATATCTTTATCAGGATTTTCAGCTTCTAGAAATAACATTTGAGCGATAATTAGATTTGCCATATTATCTTCAACTTGTCCAGTCAAAAATATAACTCGCTCTTTTAATAATCGTGAGTAAATATCGTAAGCTCGTTCGCCACGAGAACTTTGCTCAACAACCATTGGAATAACACCCATATATGGTTCTAAAGGCATTTTTATCTCCTAATTAAACAAAATAGCCCAAACAGACGATCCTTATTTGGGCTTTTAAGTGATTTTTTAAATTAAATGAAAAAGCTAATAGATTAAGCAATTTGCTGGTTCATTAATTCAGAAAACGAATAATTCTTTTCCGTTACTTTTGCACTAGCTAATAATAGATCAACAACTTGATCCTCTAATGCTACAGCTCGAATATTTTCCATCGCTTTTTTATCTTTGCGATAATATTCTAAAACTTCTTTTGGATCTTCATATGCAGTTGCAATCTCATCAATTAATGCCTGAACACGCGCTTCATCCGCAGTCAATTTATTACTTTCAATAATTTCACTAAATAATAAACCAGTAGCAACCCGTTTTCTTGCCTCAGCTTCAAATAGTTCTTTAGGTAACTCCATACCTTGTTTTACATTACCACCAAAACGAGATAACGCTTGTTGACGTAATACATCAACTTCACGATCAATTAATGCCACTGGTACATCAATTTCATTATTTTTAACTAAACCATCAATAGCTTGCACTTTGACTTTATTACGGATTGTTGCATTGAGCTCACGTGTCATGTTCTTACGAACTTCAGCTCGCAGGCTTTCAACAGTACCATCAACAATACCAAATCGTTTAATAACATCTTCAGTAAGTTCTGGTAATTCAAGTTCTTCAACTTTTTTAAGTGTTGCCGCAAATATAGCCGGCTTACCTTTTAAATTTTCAGCGTGATAATCTTCAGGGAAAGTCACATTAATATCAAATTGATCACCTACTTGACGACCAATAATTGCATCTTCAAAACCAGGAATCATACGACCTTGCCCCAATACCAATGCAAAATCATTAGCCTTACCACCTTCAAATTCAGCACCATCGACTTGACCAACAAAATCCAAAGTAACTCGATATTGCTCTTTAGCGGCTTTTTTAACTTCTTTCCAAGCACCTTGTTGTTTACGTAAAGTTTCAATCATTGTTTCGATATCAGCGTCTACAACTTCTGCTACAGGCTTTTCAACTTCAATTTTGTCTAAATTCTCAACTTTGATTTCTGGGTAAACTTCAAATTCAACAGTAAACGTATAGTCTTCGCCATCTTTATATTCTTGTGGTGTATAAGTTGGGGCACCTGCTGGATTTAATTTTTCTTGAATAATTGCTTCAATAAAATTTCGTTGCATTAAATCACTTAACGCATCTTGCAAAATAGAAGCGCCATAACGTTGCTCAACAATTTTTAAAGGTACTTTTCCTTTACGAAAACCATCAATACGTACTTTTTTTGCAGTATTAATAAGTTCTTTATCAACCGCTTTTTTGATGTCTTCTGATTTAATTGTAATTGATAAACGTCGACCTAAACCTTGTGTTGTTTCTACCGAAACTTGCATCTTTATACCTCGAGATTATTGAATATTACCTGCCCATGATTATATAAAAAACGATAACTGAGCTAAAAAATTTAAAAAATAGGCATGCATTATACCGACCGTAATCGTCTACGTCGAGACATTTAATAGTTTCTTCTCAAGCGATTTCAAACGTTTATTCATTTCATCAATATGTAAAACTAATGAAGCTGTTTTTCGCCATACTTTATTCTTTTGTAATGGAATACCTGATGAATAAACACCTGGCTCAGTTATTGGACGCATCACCATACCCATACCAGTTACTGTAACTTGATCACATATTTCCATGTGCCCATTAATAACACTAGCACCGCCAATTAAGCAGTGGCGTCCAATGGTTAGACTTCCAGCCATAATAACACCACCTGCTACCGCTGTATGATCGCCAATAATATCGTTATGCGCTATTTGGCATTGATTATCAATAATCACACCGTTACCTATAACAGTATCATCTAACGCACCACGATCGATTGTTGTTGAGGCACCAATTTCAACATTATCACCAATAACAACACGGCCTAATTGGGGTATTTTAATCCATTTCCCTTTATCATTTGCATAACCAAAACCATCTGCACCAATTACAGTGCTTGATTGAACTAAGCAATTTTCGCCAATAACACAATTATGATAAACTGTGACATTAGCCCACAACTTTGTACCTGCACCTATTGTTGTATTTTTACCAATAAAGCAACCAGCACCAATAATACAATTATCACCTAATACCACACCGCTTTCGATAACTGCATTAGCGCCTATCGAAATATTGTGACCGAGCTGAGCAGTTGAATCAATGACTGCCGTTGGTGCAATATCTTTTGCTGGTGTTGGCGTTGTATCAAGGATTTGGGCTAATTTTGCGTATGCAAGATAAGGATTTTTTACAATAAGAGCAGCCCCGTTCCAATGTTCAAGGCTTTCTTCAGTCATGACAACTGCTGAAGCTTTACACTCTAATAAATTACTTTGTAACTTTTTATCAGACAAAAAAGTAATTTGCCCAAATACTGCACTTCTCATTGATGCTATACCAGTGATAGTTAAATCACTATCACCGTGTAACTTAGCATCAAGTTGCTCAGCCAGTTGCGCTAAACGAAAAGCAAACATTATTATTTAACCTTTTCCAGCACTTTATCTGAAATATCAACTGCATCTGACGCTGATAATGTTGCTTCGGCTTTTAAGATAATATCGTATTTTTCGGTTGCAACAATATCTTTTACAGCCTCTTGGATTTTAGTTAATAATTTACCTGCTTCTTCAGTTTCACGTTTACGATAATCCGCTGAAAACGCCTTTGCTTTATTTTCAAAATCAGAAATTGTCTTATTTAATTTCGTCTTTTCAGAAGAAGACAATGTTAAACCATCTTTTTTTAGACGAGCAGCAGCTTCACCTGCCTTTTTTTCTTCTGCTTGTAATGATTTGGCTCTCGCTTCAAATTCACTATCCAATGCTTTACCAACCGATTCGCGTTGAGGCATACGTTGTAATACACCCATAACATCAACGACACCAATTTTAACTTCAGCATTTGCAAAACCTGCAAATAGCAATGCTGCACTAACACCAAGAACAGATATAATTTTTTTCACTTTAATCACCTATGTTTTTATTTATAACATGGAATTACCATGTAGAACCTATATTAAATTGGAACTGTTGCGATGAGTCACCGTCATATTTCTTAAATGGTTGAGCATAAGAAAAAACTAGCGGACCTAATGGTGACATCCACTGAACCGCAAGACCTGCTGACATTCTAATATCCGATGGCGAACTATAATCAGGGATATTATGCCCTTTTAAGCCCCACTCTGTATCCCATACAGTACCTGCATCAAAAAATAGCGATGTTCTAATATTATCAGCGTATTTTTCGCTAGCAAATGGAGTTGGAACAATCAGCTCAGTACTGGCAAAAGCGATGGCGTTACCACCTACTGCGTCTTTTGATTTTGTGCATCCAGATGTATTTTCTAAGCTATCACAAACACCACTTTTATTAAGATATATCGCTTTAGGCCCAACAGTATTTGATTTGAAACCACGTAGCACTGATGCCCCACCAGCATAGAAGTTTTCGTAAAATGGTAGCTCTTTACCACCAAAACCACCGCCATAGCCAAATCGAGCACGAGTTAGGAAGATCCAATTATGGTCATTATCAATTGGGTAATAGTAAGAGGCATCTGAAACTAGTTTATAAAAGCGATTATCAAACAATGGCGCTGTGACTTTAGCACTAGCAGTCATCTTTAGACCATCTGTTGGAAAGAACCCTCGATCTAAAGAGTTATATGTCCAATAAGCATTTAACAATAAATCATTGGTATCAAAAGAAATAGACTTTCTGTCTTTTACATTTTCGCCCACGGATTCAAAATAACGCCACATACCATATTGCGCTTGCATATCGGACAACTTATGATTAGCATATTCAGTACCAAAACGAACAAAGTTATTTTCACTAATTGGAAAACCTAAATTAGCAGAAGCTCCCCAAGTCTTACTTGAGTATTCAGACTCATCATCTTTATCGTCATTTTTATAGGTATTATAATAAATACTACCACCTAGGCTTACACCATCGACCGTAAAATAAGGGTCAACGATAGAAATAGACGCAGTTTTATCAGTATCAGTAGTGTTAATATCAAATGAGACACTATTGCCTGTACCTAACCAGTTATCTTGAGAAATACCCGCATTGAAACTAAGACCACTATCAGAACCGATACCTACACCAAATTTGATACTACCTGTATTACGTTCAGCAACTTTATAAATAATATCAACTTGATCATCCACACCAGATACACGCTCGGTATTTGCTTCAACAGTATCAAAAAAACCAAGACGACTTAAACGCTCTTTTCCTAATTCAACTAAACCATTACTTAGCCAAGCTCCTTCCATTTGACGAAGCTCACGACGGATTACGCTTTCGCTTGTTACCGTATTACCAACGATTTTGATATTACGAATATAATAACGTTGACCAACATCAACCAGTACATTTAATTTAACTGTATGTGCACTATCATCCATTTCTGGTTGGATTGAAACCCTAGGATATGCATAACCAAAATTAGCAAGTAAACGCTTAACCTTATCTTCAATTTCGGTAATCTTTTTACCATTATAGAGCTCACCAATTGATACTTTTTCATTAGCAATTTTGGCAATCGCTTCTTTATGACCTGCAAAATTACCCATCAATTCAAGTTTAGATAGTTTATACTGTTCACCCTCATGAATATTGATTGTCACGTAAATGCCTTTTTTGTCTGGCGTTAAACTGACTTGAGTTGATTCGATATTAAAACGAGCATAACCGCGGTTTAAGTAAAAACTTTGCAATTCATCTAAATCAGAGGCTAATTTTTGTTTTTGATATTTACGATCGCCAAGCATGTTCCACCATGGTACTTCATCGCGCAAAGTAAAACGCGAAATAAGTTCTTCTGATGAAAATGCTTTAGCTCCGACAATGTTGATCTGATCGATTAATGCTGATTTACCTTCAGCAACAACTAATTTTAAATCGACACGATTACGAGATAGCGGGGTGACAACAGCTTTAATTTGAGCATTATATTTACCAACACTGTAGTAAAAATCTTCTAGGCCCTTTTCTATACCAGAAAGCATTGTACGATCTAATGCTTCGCCTTCACGAATACCAGAACTATCTAGATTCTTTTTAAGCATGTCGTTTTTGACTGATTTATTACCAGAAAAAGTTATGCTAGCTATCGTCGGGCGTTCTTGAACATGAACAATTAGTCTGTCGCCATCACGAGAAACAGTGATATTATCAAAGTTACCACTAGAATACAGTGATTTGATTATACGACCTAAATCAGCTTCATTAACATAGTCACCAACTTGGATTGGCATTTCAAGCAGTGCAGCACCAAGAGTGACACGCTGTAAACCTTCGAATTTGATATCTTTTACTACAAAATCATCAACACAAAATGCATTGGAACTATATACAGCTGTAGTACCGAACAGCAAAGATGCTATAAGTAATTTATTTATTTTCATCGTAAATGTTTATAACCTCATCCCATCACAATCGTAAAATATCATTAAATAGTGCAATTCCCATTATTACCATTAATAAAACAAATCCAATACGAAAAAAACGCTCTTGTGATTTATTTGATAAGGCACTTCCTTTTATCTTTTCAAATAATAAAAAAACAAGGTGTCCGCCGTCTAATATAGGTAATGGAACAAGATTGATAACTCCCAAACTTATACTAATAAAGGCTAGAAAATATAAGTAAGAGGTTAAACCATAACTTGCTGTTTGCCCTGCGCTTTTTGCGATTGTTATTGGTCCTGATAAATGTTGTAGACCAATAACACCTGTTACTAATTGATAAAGCGAACGAATAGTTAACTTTGTAGTTAATACTGTTTGCGCTATACCTTTATTAAATCCTTCTAAAAAACCATACTGTACAACTCTAGCATCAGATGTGGGATATAAACCAGCAACGCCTTCTCCGTTTTTTTTGACTGTTGGTACGAGTTTAAGATAAATATTTTTATCTTCTCGATTAATCTCTAAAACCATTGCTTGAGCTTTTTTAATTGTACTGGAAAAATCATTCCAATCTACATATGATTGATTATTATAACCGATAATTTTATCACCAACACGTAAACCTGCTTGTTCTGCAGCCGAACCCGATACAATTTTACTCACTATTGGATAAATTTCCAACTTTTTAGGCACAATCCCAAATGCGGTAATCGCCGAGTCTTTTTCTATATCAAAATGCCAATTACTAATATCTACACTATTTTTAACTTCTTTTTGATCACTACCATCTGTACTATCAATATAAGAAAAAGTGACATTAGCTTTTCCCATCGCACTAATTAAAGCTAAATTGACATCATTCCAAGTTTCTACTTTGACATTATCAATGGTTTTCAATTCGGCATCAGCTGGAATTGCTACAGTAGCAGCGGGTGTATTTGGTATCACGTTTTTTATTTTAACAGGGTAAGTTACTGCACCTGTCAAAAAAATAACCCAGTAAATAAGCAAAGCTAATACGAAATTAGCAAATGGACCTGCCAAAATAATTGCCGCTCTTTGCCAAATTTTCTTTTGATCAAACGCAAATTTTTCGTTATTGCTTGATAATGCTGTTGCTCTACCATCAAGCATTTTAACATAACCACCCAGTGGAATCATAGCAATTACCAATTCGGTTCCACTTAAAAATTTATAAGACCACAATTTTTTGCCAAAACCAATTGAAAAACATTCAACACGAACCTTACATAAGCGAGCAACGCAAAAGTGCCCAAACTCATGAATAGTAACTAATATACTCATGGTAATAACAAATAATAACAGTGACCACAACAAAATCTATCACCTTTTTATAATATGTAAAAAGATAATGCAGCAAAAACAGGAACTGCAGCAGTTAAACTATCAATGCGATCTAATATTCCACCATGTCCAGGAATTAAGTGACCACTATCTTTAACACCAGCTTCACGCTTAAACATACTTTCAGTTAAGTCACCTAAAACTGAAACTAAAATTGCTAACAAAGAGCTAATAAAAAATGCGCTGAATCCAATATTAAAAAAATTGAACATGTAAGCAATTACACTAAGTGCAATCGCTAAACTAACACCACCAATAAAACCTTCTACAGTCTTACCGGGTGAGACTTTTACTGCTAATTTCCGTTTACCAAAAGTTCGTCCTGCAAAATAAGCGCCAGTATCTGTCGCCCATACTAGCACAAAGACATAAAGCAACCAAATTGCACCTGTATAAGAATTAGAATTATAGTTTATTGATCTTAATTCAATCATACTAATAAAAAACGGCACTAGCGTAAAAAAAGCAAATAGTAATTTTATAACAATTGAATTGTCCCAATATTTAGTGGTAGCGGGATAGCTGCCCACTAAACACAACGCAATTAGCCACCATACAATTGATAAAGATAAGATAGTGGTATATAGCCTTATTTTTAACTCAACTGAATTTGGAATCAAATAAAGTACACTTAATAAAATGACGATTGAAAGGGCAAAGATTAACCTTGAGGACTTTTTAGTAATATGAAGAAACTGAGCCCACTCCCACGCGGCTAATCCACAAACTAGAATAATAGTTAAAGAAAATAAGGGTAATGGAACAAAAAAAAGAACCACTATTACAAGTGGAATAAGTACAATTGCAGCAAGTATACGATGGATTAACATAAATGTTCCTTATTATGAAGGCCACCAAAACGTCGCTCTCGGGTATTAAATACATTGATTGCTTCATCGAATAAATTTTGGTTAAAATCAGGCCATAAAGTATCAGTAAAATAGAGTTCAGAATAAGCAATTTGCCATAACAAAAAGTTACTGATTCGGTATTCACCGCCAGTGCGAATAACTAAATCAACTTCAGGAAATTCACTCATACACATTGCTGAAGCAAAACGGCCTTCTGTCATTTCATCTAGAGTGATTTCGCCTGTTGCAACTTGCATGGCCATTTTTTTAGCTGATTGCAAAATATCCCAACGACCGCCGTAGTTGGCAGCAATGTTCAGCACTAAACCAGAATTATTTTTGGTCAAATTTTGCGCATTAATAATCATATTTTGCAAATGCTCACTAAAGCGAGAAATATCACCAATAATATTTAAGCGGACATTATTTTTATTCAAACTTTTAATTTCTCTATTTAAAGCATAAATAAAAAGAGAAATTAACGCTGAAACTTCATTAGCTGGTCGCTTCCAGTTTTCGCTGCTAAATGCGTACAAAGTAAGAACTTTTATCTTTAAGGTTGCTGCATAAGTCACAATTTTTCGCACAGTCTTTAAGCCTGCTCGATGACCACTTACACGCATTTGATTACGCTCTTGCGCCCAGCGACCATTGCCATCCATAATTATAGCCACATGACTTGGAATATATCTTTCTTGTGTCATGCAATATCTCGTATTATATCAATCATTGTAGTAATTATATTATTTTGGTCAATTAACGTGTTCCATAAACGACAATCGTTTTACCATGTGCAGAAATCAAATGTTGATCTTCAAGCATTTTTAAAATTCGTCCAACTGTTTCACGTGAACAGCCAACAATTTGACCGATTTCTTGACGTGTGATTTTGATTTGCATGCCATCAGGATGTGTCATTGCATCAGGTTGTTTTGCAAGGTTTAAAAGTGTTTGCGCAATACGCCCAGCAACATCTAAAAAAGCTAAATTACTCACTTTTTCAGATGTAACTTGTAACCGACTTGCCAGTTGGCTAGCTAAGCGCATTAAAATATCAGGATTGACTTGGACAAGCTGCTTAAATTTTTTGTATGAAATTTCGGCCACCTCACAACTTGTTTTGGCTTTAACCCAAGCACTTCGTTCGGTACCTTCTTCAAAAAGACCTAATTCACCTAAAAATTGATTTTGATTTAAATAAGACAAAATCATTTCATTACCTTCGTCATCTTTAATCAATACTGCTACAGAACCTTTTAAAATATAATAGAGAGTTTCTGCTTTTTCGCCTTGGTGTATAAGGGTACTTTTAGCTGGATATTTATGAATATGGCAATGAGATAAAAACCATTCTAAAGTTGTATCCGATTGCTGTTTACCAATCATTACGCCTACCTCTCCATTTAATTTACAACTATGACACTATAACAAAGTTAGACAATAAATCATATACTAACAAACAATCATTTTGACCATTATTTAATTCGCTTAATATCAATTGTTTCATGTAATTGCGACCAATAGATTGCAACCGAACCATTTGCTAATTGAAGTTTAACATCATTAACTTTTTCTTGTAGTGATTTTTCTTGTAAACCGTAGTCTGTACCCTCGCGCAATACGAAGTATTCTATAAGGTTATTTAACGTTTCAGGATCTAAATCTTGCCAAGGAATATTCATGTAAATTACATTAATTTAAAATTAGTGCTATTTTAAATTATTAATTTAAGAATAAGAAGTGTGAATTTAATTATCTTTGCTCTGCTTGCTGTACATTTTACATTAAGGAACAACATAGGCCTATTGAGAGTTTATTTAAAATAGTCACGCCATATTTTTGACAGAGATATAAGTAGGTTCTAAATAGTATTTTATAAAATATGTTTAATATTAAATTAACAAGATAAATGAATACAAAAACCACTCCGAAGAGTGGTTTTAATAGTTTTATAGCTTAACTTATGGGGTGGTGACAGTTTTAAACGAAAGTTGGTAACCTTGAATACCTGCTTTATGAGTTGAAAAACTTGAGTAAATGCTATTATGTTTAGCGGCACCTTGAGGAGAACCTAACCAGATAGTATCATTTATACCTTTTCTATTATTAGTATCCGCCGTAAGCGCAGTACTTTCGGCTGGTACGTTGTCATTTTCAGGAATTCCAGCGCCTACTACATGCCATTCAAACTTATAACTACCGGTATACTCAGCCTCACCGGCATCGACGTTATTATCGCTATTTGCATCGTTCCATACTACAGCTGCATATCTTTCGCCATATTTAGGGTTTAAACCATTAGAAGCATAGTTGCTGCTTTGAATCACACCATTAGTATCAATTAAGAAAATACCTGTTTGATATTGTGCAGGCACAATTGGACCAGGAGTAATACCTGGTGGTGGAACACCAGGACCCGTATTATCGCCAGGTGTCCCAGGATCATCATCAGATGAACCAGAACCATTCGAGCTAAAAATATCACCAACATGTACCCATTTACCTATTGAAGGGGCACCAAAATCAGTTCTTTCTAAGACTTTAAAACCAATTTTGCTTTTTCCAGCAAAATCATTCGTAATAGGGAATGAGATTGTAGCATTGCCATCAGAACCATGAGCTATAGTGGCATTTATTGTCATTTCATCCCAAGGAGAACTCGCATCTTGTCTTGCATAAACTTTTAATGTATCTTTCAGTGCATCACCGTCATCCGTATCGCCATCTGCATCTTCTAATACATATGAAATATGAATAACATCACCAACCATAACTGGTTCGCCTGCTGCAATATCTGAACCATCTGCATGCTTGATAGTAACAGCCGTTCTATGAGCATCTGTTCCCCCAGGAGCTTTCATTACAGGCGCATTACCTTGAATAGTAGCGTTTGTCACTGCTGTTAATGCAAAAGCACTACTTGCTGCATAACCAGCTAAAAATAAGCCTAATGCAACCTTTTTAATTGTAAGATTTTTCATGTTTAACTTCCTATTTTTCTGTGTAAATTAACATGTTGTATTTATATAAATACACCATTACTTGGTGTTCCCTTTTTGATTACTGACGTAAGCCGATAATCTAAATCTTTATTATTATAAAACTGTAACTTGTAATTTAAATCCTTGATCCCCAGCGCACGCAGAAATAGAGGCTGACTGTGGTGTTAAATCTAAATAGCCTGGCGCACCTGCAACAGCTGGAATGCTAGTTCCTAATGTAGCGTAACTTGTACTATTTGTTTGTATTCTATAAGGAACATCCATTCCCATAGCAACATTAAACCACGGCCCTGTAGGTTTGTTAGAAACATCATTTGGTAATGATGTCACTGAACTAGGGCAGGCTATTTCATTTGAACCGACCAATGACCAAATCACAAAAGGATTAACAATTGGATCTCCGCCTGCGGTAAACGCTTTAACATGATATTCATTACCCACTCGCCACTCGTTTGGACCCGATGGAGAAAATTGAAGTATAGACCCTGAGCTGCTGGCGATTTTTATTCCATCAGCATTCCACACTTCAATACTACCGGCTCTACCACCTGAAAAATCGACGGAAGCTTTATTAAATGACGAACCAAAACCATACTGATCTAGCGAAATTGAGAAATCAACCATTCCTTCAACATTTGAAGCAACATCTAATGCATAACTATCACCAATCACATCTAAACCAGCGGCAGTTGAAGCATGAGATGATACTTTTTGACCTTTTACAATTTTTTCAAATGATTTCACAATGACACAAGGTTCTTGTCTTGGACATTCATTTATACTACCTGAAGTACCATCAATTAAAGCAATTTTTTCACCATTACTAGTTGCAGTCCACAGCCCAACAAATTCGTCAAATGTTTCAGGTATACGGCTCATTAGTTCATCATCACTAAAACCATCTACATCTTGAAATGAATTGATTGTGCCATTGTTCACCTTGGGTTTAACGAGGGTTGCTAATACTGTCAAACTACTTGAACCATCTGCAGTTTGCGTCGCCAAAGTTGTTTTGTTACCCAAACTATCAACTGCCCATACCCCAATTTTACGCATTGCTGGATCTGGCACTACTTCAAAACTAATAGAGTTGGATGTTGCAGATTTATTGCGACTATCTGTAACGGATACCGATAAAGAATATTTACCATTTGTACTCGCAGGACGACGCTGACCATTTTCATCAATATAACTAGGCGCAACAATTTTCCAGTTATTTGTGTCAACTGGTGGATTCAACCAAGAAGAAGCAGAACAAATCCCAGTTGTCGCACATAAGAAACCACCACCAGCATCAATTTCTAGCATATCGCCAGACCATGCTATACTTGATAAGTTCTTAGCGTTATGAACACTGATACTTAATGGATAAGTTTGCCCTTCAATTAACTGAGTTTGTTCAAGACCCAAATCGACCGACATTTTCTTTTCTTTATATTCAAGAACGATATAGTTATTACGATCAACTAAATCATAACGGCTACCCTTCAAAGAACGCGCAGATTGAACCATATCTGGATCCAACTGGTCTTTCAACGGTGTACCTATACGATAGTTCATTGTTAACTCAGCTTTAGTTGCTTTTTGATTATCTTGACCTCGTTTATGTTCGGCTTTAATAGTGAAAAGTGGAACTGGCGTATAATCGAGACCTACCGTCACTGCTCTTGGATCTTTTTGTAGATTGTCTTTACCAAATAAAGCGACTTTATCACCAAAGTATTGTTCATACATAAGTGAACCACCTAAATGTGGATATTGTGGTAAATAACCTTGGAATCGAATATCAAAACCTCTTGCCGCACGTTCTAAGTAATCATCAAAATCTTTGGAATCTTTCCAGTCTGATAAAGGATGATAATAGTTAGCCGCAAACTTCATATAATCACTCCACGCTTCGGCACCAATACCTAAACGGTTATGCGAACGTTGGAAATCATGGTCAAAAAACACGTTATAACCCAGTAACCATTTGTTATCAGCCACATCCCAACGCTGACCAATACCAAAGTTACCTATTCGACGATTATGTTCATACTCTTGAAATGATATTTGACTAAATATTAACGTATCTTCAGTGTCATACCATGGGCTAAATAACTTCAAGTTAACGTTATTAAATTCGCCTTTATCACTTAAATCAAATTGTAATTGAGCAGTACCAAAACGACCTAAAAAATCTTGAACAGCGTTACGAGCAGGATCAACAATTTGGCTTTTAACGCTGTTACGTACATAACTTTCTGCGTAATCTTTACCTCTGTTTTTCAGTTGTCCAGATAAACCACCATTATCTGACGATGTTAATTGCTTCCAGTCCTGACTAGCTAAGGTCTGCAATGTTGAAGCAACTTGACTTGCAAGTGCATCTTTGTCTTTTTTCACATCATAATTATCGTCTGAACCTAACTTAGGTAAATTCGCATACTTGTCATCTTTTATTTTTATTGCAGGCAATAAAGGGGAATTTTCCGGCAAGACTAAACGCTCACCAACATCAACAACATCTTTTTTATCAAAACGCCCCGCGTTCATTGTGCGCAATTCTGAAATAGAGATACTACTTAAAAGTGCAATTTGATAAAGGCTACGCTGTTGATTGTTAATCATCTCGCGAGCTTTTGAGCCATCTTTTAATTCAATTATCTTATTACTATCTACAGGACCTTGCGATACCTGAGCATCAGCAGCAAAAGCAGATTGCCATCCTAGTGTAGCAATTACTAATGCAGAGATAATTGTTAAATTAAGATTCTTTCTCATCTTAACATTCCTTATATTTCACCGACAAAGCGCATCACATATAATGTCTTGTTAATACCTATTTGTCTTTATTAAATATCAACGTGATTATTTATTTTTATACAATTAATCTTTTCGGACAACTTTTTCTTTAAATTTCTTTACAAAGTTTTTTTCAACTTTTGTGATTTTATTACAAAAAAGTCATAAATCAAAATATTTTATTATAATTTTTTGACATTTTTTTATTGTTTTATTATTTATTATTAAAAATCAAATTTTTAATTCGTAGTGATTAATGTTAATTTTTAGTCAATTAGGTAAATATTACAGATAATAAACTGGCAACATGATTTAAATGAATAAAAATGACATATACATGACATTGCGTGTCTTTATATAATATTTTTGTCATTTACAATAATTATTGTCGTTTATTGCTCTTCATTGTAAAGCTCTAGGTTTTCTGACTCTTTACAAGTTGGAGATCTTTTGTTGTCACTT
Source organism: Gilliamella sp. ESL0250 (assembly GCF_013345045.1). Lineage (NCBI taxonomy): Bacteria > Pseudomonadati > Pseudomonadota > Gammaproteobacteria > Orbales > Orbaceae > Gilliamella > Gilliamella sp. ESL0250. Next base: position 136,345 of record NZ_JAAEDV010000004.1, read on the forward strand.
CTCTTTTGCTCTAATAATGATAAATAGCTATTATCAATCCCTTCAGTAACATATTTGCCATCAAAAACAGAACATTCTAAATGATGTATGTTTGGATTTTGCGCTGTGATTGAATAAACCAAATCAGATAAGTCTTGAAAAATAAGCTTATCAGCGCCAATATCTTTAGCGATTTCATCAACCGTTCGGTTATAAGCAATAAGTTCACTGGCAACAGGCATATCGATCCCATAAACATTTGGATGTCTAATTTCTGGAGCTGCAGACGCTAAATAGACTTTTTTGGCACCAACTGAACGTACCATGTCAAGAATCTCTTTTGAGGTTGTACCTCGTACAATGGAATCATCAACTAATAAGACATTTTTACCTTCAAATTCAATACGGTTAGCATTGAGTTTTCTTCTTACTGACAATTTCCGTGCTCTTTGCCCCGGCATGATAAACGTGCGGCCAACATAGCGATTTTTAACAAATCCTTGCCGATAAGGTTTATTTAAAATACGGGCAATTTCAAGCGCAGCATCACATGATGTTTCAGGAATAGGAATGACAACATCAATATCAATATCTTTCCACTCTTTTGCTATTTTTTGCCCCAGTTTTTGCCCCATTAAAATTCGTGATTGATAAACCGATACGCCATTCATCAATGAATCTGGTCTTGCAAAATAAACATACTCAAAAATACATGGGTAATATTGCGGATTATCTGAACACTGCTGAGAATATAATTGTCCTTCTTGAGTAATATAAATTGCTTCGCCCGGCTGGACATCACGCATAAACTCAAAATCAAGAATATCTAAAGCTACGCTTTCAGATGCAACCATATACTCAATTTTCTGATTATCAAGCACCCTTTTACCTATGACTAACGGACGAATTCCATAAGGGTCACGAAAGGCGACAAGACCATGCCCAATAATCATTGCTACACAAGCATATGCGCCTTTAATGATGTTATGAACATTATGTATGGCAGTAAAAATATTATCAGCAGTTAATGGATAGTCGGGGAACTTATCAAGTTCATGGGCAAATATATTGAGTAATACCTCTGAGTCGGAATTTGTATTAATATGGCGCCTTGCAAGTTCAAATACTTTATTACGTAGCTCATCTGTATTGGTTAGATTTCCATTATGAGCAAGCGCAATACCATAAGGTGAATTGACATAAAAGGGTTGTGCTTCGGATGGGCTAGAGCTACCGGCTGTTGGATAACGAATATGTCCTATCCCCAAATGACCTTGCAACCGTTGCATATGATGTTCTTGAAACACATCTTTGACCAAACCATTCGCCTTGCGTAAACGAAAGCGATTTTGATTATCAATAGTTACGATTCCTGCTGCATCTTGCCCTCGATGTTGCAAAACAGTCAACGCATCATAAATAGATTGATTAACAGCACTACATCCTACAATACCCACAACACCACACATACTATGGTTACCTCAAATTTACCGGACTAAAAACGAAGAAGACTGTTGTATAAAATCGAAAAACCAACGAATGATAAAATGAAAATGTGGAATTAGCTGTGATTGATTCCAATACGATGATTGAGATAACGGCGTAAAGGTATCAACCAAAAAAAGGACTGCCGCCACAACTAAAATTCCACGTAGCACGCCAAAACAGACACCTAATACACGATCAGTACCTGATAATCCTGTTTTTTGGATTAATTGACCAATAATATAAGACACAATTGCACAAACTAATAATGTAGCAACAAAAAGAATAACAATCGCAACAGCAATGCGTATCACATCGCTATCAAAATAAGTTAAATAATCAGTAATATAGATATAAAATCGGCTGGAAATAGAAAAAGCTAAAATCCAGCTAATGAGTGATAATGCTTCTCGCACAAAACCTCGTACGATGCTAATTAATGCAGAAAAAGCAATCACACCAATAATAGTAAAATCAACCCAATTCATCATAATAACTCATAATTTTATATTAAAAATGTTTTATTTTAATTATTGTTTGCAACACAAATAGAACAGCGATTAATTAGCAACAATAATACCTTGCAATTTTGTTAGGTTATTTAAGTTAATAATGACTTGTTCTGCTTGCTCTTTTTTAGCATAAGGACCAACCTGTAACTTAATTAACTGATTAGGTTCTGGATTTTGAGGTAGAGTTCTAACGCTATAATTATTTAACCTTAACAACGCAACTAACTCTTCTATTTTTTGCTTATTTTTTAATGCGGTAAGCTGAATCATATAAGGTTTAGTTTCTTGTTGTGATGTTGCAGGTTTTATTGTTGTTGAGGTATCAACATCATCATCAATGTCAGCTAAAACTAATGTATTTGCATTTTGCTCTGAATCAGGTATGTAAGGAACTTCAGATACATTATTGGTCTCGTCATCAACAACATTGAATGGTGCTTCGTTCTGATTTTGTTGAGTCACACTGTCAGCCTGAAAAATAGGCGTTGTTGAAGTGCGCAAGTTGGATTTGTCCGTTATTATCCATGGAGCAATTGCTGCGATAATAAGCAATAATGTAGCAAAACCTACCAGCCGATTTCTTACTCTATTTTGTTTTTTTGAATTAATTTGTTGATTGTTCGCCATGATTAATTTCGCTTAACGCTCAATTTCAGCTAAAACATCAGATACAGTATGAAATGAGCCACATACCACAATAATATCTTCTTCTTTAGCCTCTTGTATTGCCTTTTGATAAGCTTTAGATACTGTATCAAATGTTGATACATCAAGCTCACCTTTATTTAACAAGTGTTGTTTTAACAACTCGGCACGACAACCTCGCTCACCATAAAGAGAAGCACAATACCACTTGTCACCTTTTAAAATGGATAAAGTACTTTTAATATCTTTATCCTTAAGCATACCAACAACAAATCTAACTTTACCAACATTTAAATATTCGGCTTTTAGTTTTTCTAATTGTTGAGTTAAATAAACTGCTGCGTGTGGATTATGTGCTACATCGAGGATCACAAGTGGTGATCTTTGAATAATTTGAAAACGGCCTGTTAAATTAGATTTTGCCAACCCTTTAGTTATTTCGTCTTGTGTTATTTTAAGTGATGAATAACTTAAGGCGGCAATTGCAGTTGCAGCATTCGCTAAAGGAACATTGGTAATAGGTAAGCGGTTATATTGTTTTATTGGCGATTTAAACGACCATGAATCTTTGTTAACTTGTTGATAATACCAGTCACAATTTACCACATAAAGCGGGATTTTGACTGAGTTAGCCACATTTAAAATGGATTTGGGCATTTCTGGTTCACCAACAATAGCAATACTTTTAGTTTTAAAAATACCTGCTTTTTCACGCCCGATGCTCTCACGAGTATCACCTAAATAATCAACATGATCGATACCAATAGTTGTCACGATAGCAATGTCGGCATCAACAATATTGGTTGCATCAAGCCGCCCGCCAAGACCAACTTCTAATATCACAACATCTAATTTTGTTTGTTTAAATTGATAAAGCGCAGCAAGGGTTGCATATTCGAAATAAGTCAGTGATATATCACCTCTGGCCTTTTCTATTTCGACAAAGGCTTTGACTGTCTCTTGTTCACTTGATTCTTGATTGTTAATGCGTACTCGTTCAGTAAAACGTAATAAATGAGGAGAACTATAAACACCAACTTGTAAGTTTGCCTCAAGCAATATCATTTCAAGTGTTCGGCAAGTTGTTCCTTTACCATTGGTGCCAGCAACAGTAAAAACATATGGTGCTGGTTGTAATAAATTAAGATGCTGAGCTACCGTCCTTACGCGTTCTAAGCCTAAGTCGATGGTTGTGGGATGTAATTGCTCTAAATAACAAAGCCATGTCTTTAGATCTGACATGGCATTCGGCTGTTTGTTTTGCATACTCAATCAAACTGTCTCGTTAAGAGCAACATCATTAAAAGGATCCGGTAGTTTCATTAATTTTGTGATTAAACTTGCAATTTTAGGCCGCATATCTTTACGATGAATAATCATATCTATTGCACCTTTTTCAAGTAAAAACTCACTACGTTGAAACCCTTCTGGTAATATTTCACGAACAGTTTGTTGAATCACTCGCGGCCCAGCAAAACCGATTAGCGCTTTAGGTTCAGCTATATTAATATCCCCCAGCATTGCCAAACTTGCTGATACCCCTCCCATTGTAGGATCGGTCATTACTGAAATATAAGGTAAACCTTCATCTTGCATTTTAGCAAGAATAGCACTGGTTTTTGCCATTTGCATTAATGAAAATAGCGCTTCTTGCATGCGCGCCCCACCACTTGTTGAAAAACAAATTAAAGGGCATTTATCTGCAATGGCTTGCTCTGCAGCACGAGTGAATAATGCACCAACAACAGAAGACATTGATCCACCAATAAACGCAAACTCAAAACAAGCTACCACGACAGGAACGCCAAACAGTGTTCCCTTCATTACAACCATCGCTTCTTTTTCATGAGTCTCTTTTTGTGCGGCAGTTAAACGATCTTTATATTTTTTAGTATCTTTAAATTTTAAGATATCTTTAGGCATAAGATCGGTACCGATTTCGACATCCGAACCCTCGTCTAAAAAACGATATAAACGCACACGGGCAGGAATATGCATATGGTGATCGCATTTTGGACAAACTTCCAAATTAAGATCAAGTTCAGCTTGATAAATGACTTGTTCACAGTTACTACATTTAGTCCAAACACCGCCTGGAATATTCGCCTTTTTATGATCCGACGATATATTATTTTTACTAAGAATTTTTTCAATCCAGCTCATTATGAATCTCTCATTCTGGCACTCTTTACAAATTTGCGGCTATTGTACAATACTTTGCACTAATTCTTAATAGTTGTTTTTATTTTTATCTTATTTTGTAAATCAATTTTGCAGAGGAAGTAATATTTAAATAAAAAATTTGAAGATAATCTCTGCTTTTAAGACCAAATTTAAAACAACTCATGCACAACATAGCTGATACGTAAATATCATCTGTAGCAAATCGCTTTATGCAGTTTAATCGTATTATAAAAGTGAATAAATCGATTAAATTTTTGTTTTCTATCTTTAGAATCTTCAAATATTTACTGATTATGCCACATCGCCATGAAAGGAGGTGTTTTTCTGCTTTTCCATTCATTTAAAGGCAAACTGATTGCGTGAATGTTTGATTGATATACTGGTTATCACTCAATTTAATAAATACCGTGTAGCCTCAATTAATCGCGAAACGGTATAGAATCCTGAATATTTTTTACAAAAATATAACCTGAAAATTGAACATCACATCTTCACTCAATTACCTATCTCTTTCAGATTTTCCATTGAATTAAGGGCAAACGGTTTCATAAATATTTAATTGATACGCAGGTTATTACTCGATTTAATAAATACCGTGCAACCTCAATTAATCGCGAAACGGTATAGAATCCTGAATATTTTTTACAAAAATATAACCTAAAAATTGAACATCACATCTTCACTCAATTACCTATCTCTTTCAGCTTTTCCATTCATTTAAGGGCAAACGGTTTCATGAATATTTGATTGATACGCAGGTTATTACTCGATTTAATAAATACCGTGCAGCCTCAATTAGTCGCGAAACGGTATAGAATCCTGAATATTTTTTACAAAAATCTAAAAAGAGAATATTTAACTTACTGTCTTAATTTATTTGCAGACATGTAATACCATAATTGACAGTTTTATAACGTTCTTTCTTACTAGATAAGGAAATGAACAGCTTCAATTGACCTTTCTTTGGCATATTATAAATAGTCAGATGAATAACCATAAAGCGTTTTGCCAAATTATGCACGGTGATTTTTCTTTATGACGTAAGCGACATATCGCTTATCTGTGAGAAAGCGTTGTTTTGTTTTTTATGTGTATCCATTATCGTAGTTTCTCAAATTACAACAATGCGAGCAATTTCTACATATCATCTATGTTTAAAATATAATTAATATGACCTACAAAAATTATTAGTATATAATTGGTGAAAGTTTATTTTCCATTTTTGAGATAAGGGGTTATAGATGGACAAGGAAAAAGCAAGCGCATCATCATTTCAAGATGTATTAGAATATATTCGTCTATCACGTCGTTTAAATAAATTAAAGCGTGAAATATCGGATAATGAGAAAAAAATTCGTGATAACCAAAAACGCGTACTCTTACTTGAAAACTTAAGTGAATATATTAAACCAGATATGACTTACGAAGAGCTTCAAGCGATTATTGCGAATATGAAAAGTGATTATGATGATCGTGTTGATGATTATATTATCAAAAACGCGGAAATATCTAAAGAGCGCCGCGAAATTAGCAAAAAAATGCGTAGCTATCGATCTAATTAACATTGATTATTTTATAAATAGCGTCCATTTTATTATGGCCGCTATTTTTATAACTAAATCATCCACCAGCTAGTTTTACTTTAAACCCTTTACCTTCTAGCAATGACTTTAATAAATCGCGTTTATCACCTTGAATTTCAATATTGCCATCTTTAAGCGAACCACCACAACCACAGCGTTTTTTTAATTCTGCGGCTAATTGTGATAATTGGGCATCATCAATATCGAATCCCGTAATAACACATACGCCTTTGCCCTTACGACCTGATGTTTGCCGTTGAATTCGAATAATACCATCCCCTTTAGGACGCGAGATGACCGGTTCAGTAGGTTTAATTCGTCCTTTATCGGTTGAATAAACAAGTGGATTACCAGACATAATTTAATTAACTCTTACTTGGTTCAAGTGTTGCTAAAATTGTTTGTAACGCGTTAGCCGGATCTTGTGCTTGCGTAATCGGGCGTCCAATCACTAAATAATCAGAACCGGCTGCCTGAGCTCGCTGAGGCGTCATAATACGACGTTGGTCATCTGGATTGGTACCTGCTGGTCTTATACCTGGTGTGACCAATTTAAAATCACCGCCTAAACGTGTTCTAAAACTTTGTACTTCTTTAGCTGAACATACCACACCGTCAAGCCCACAGTTTTTAGCAAGTATTGCCAATCTTGTCGCTTGTTCTAAAGGCGATACATTGATACCAATGTCTTGAAGATCGGTTGATTCCATACTGGTTAATACTGTCACAGCGATCAAAATTGGCGCATCTTTACCGTACGAATAAAGCGCATCTTTAGCTGCTGTCATCATTCGCGAACCACCGCTAGCATGAACATTTGTCATCCAAACACCAAGGTCAGCTGCTGCGGCAACTGCTTTTGCGACAGTATTTGGAATATCATGAAATTTAAGATCTAAAAAAACATCAAAACCTTTTTGCATAATCTGTTTAATAAAATCAGGCCCTGCATGCGTAAAAAGCTCTTTACCGATTTTAAGACGGCAATCTTTTGGATCAACTTTATCAATAAAATTCCATGCTGATTTAACATCCGCAAAATCAACTGCAACAATAATTGGTGATGATGATGACATAACTCATTTATTCCTTTTAATCAAAATTTGTTAGCTATTTTTTCTAATAAATTCATTTAAATCAGCATAAAAAATGCGAGCACTTTCTTTGTAGCCTTTTAAAGTTTGGTGCACTAAATCAGGACGAGCCAATCCTCGTTGTCGCCACTGTTTAATGGAAAACTTACCCCCCATCGCAACTTGCCAATCCCAAAATAATGTTTTTTCGGATTTGGCAACTTGTTTTTGAATATTCATTATTTTTGCAAAAGACTTTGGCATATTTTTTTCATTTGCCATAGTGTCAGGTGGCGTCATTATTAAAATGGCCGCATTAGGTAAATTTTTACGAATCAACCTGATATTACTCACTAAATTTTTTCGGTATTGATTGGCGTCTAATGTTTCATCAAAACTTTCATTTGTCCCATATTCTAAAATTACTAAATCACTTTGTGATACAGCAAGTTCTTTAAACCAATCCTTCCCCCACTTTTGCCAAATCGTTTGTTTAGCACCATTAGTAGCAATAGATGAAACAATAACGCCGGATTGTTGATTGCGCGTTAACCAAATTCCACCCAGCTCCACATCTTTTTGACCTTTTATAACTAAAGGCATTTTAGTCACAACCGATGCAGTTTGCCAAACATTTGGGGTTGGCGTATAGCTTAAATTAATTTTTTTATCATTTATATCATAAAGCGCTAGCGATCTTGAGTTGTTTTTAAGTGTCTTGAAAGTTAATTTAATTTGCCAATCTTTATTATTCGATCCTCTTGGAACAATTTGAATAGTAGCCGAATCTTTACTGGGTTTTGCAATAAAGCCGCCCATAGGAAAGTCTAGGTTACTTAACGTTCGGCTACTTAGCACATCCCAATTTCTAGATTTCCATGTAACAACCGCATGACTTTGTCCTTTTATAGCGACAGGCGTTATCCAACCAATACCGGCGTTACCATATTTTTGTTGCATTAATGTTCTAAATTCACCAGTAAAGAAATCGGCTGCCGAATGCGAATCACCAAATTGTGTAATATTGACGACTTGATTTGTTTTTTTGTTATCGGCTAGCGATTTTAAACGCGTAGCGAATTTTTTAGCGTTAGGATCACCAAAATCAATAATAGTAGATACTGTGGTCGTTTTACTTTCCGCCACACTGCACCCAACCGTAATCGCTATCGCAATTACGGCTGTAATATATTTTAAAAATCTAATCATTATGGGTATCCTCTAATTCTTTATAAATTATTTTTTCCATAATAGCCTTTGCCAAAATTTTTTGGCCTATTGACGTAAAATGGACCCCATCATCAACCCTTACTTTAATTTTTGCTTTATCGGTTTCTATAAAATTACTAAATTTTTCGTATGTACAACCCAGTAATTCATTTGTTGTTAAAAAATGTTGTTGAACTTTTTCTAGCTCCGACTCATACAAATTATTTAGGTAAACCATCCCATTGTTTAATTTTGGTTTTCGCATACAAGGTGCTGCAAGCCAAAGTACTTGAACATCATGTTCAATGGCGCTATTTAAAATAGACTCAATACGTAAACGATAATGTTCTTCCCATAATTCGGATTTAAATTTAGCATATTTGACATAGCCTTTAACTGGAAAATCCCAAGGATCATTAGCGCCAAGAAAAACAACAAGCAATTTGATTGAAGGATCAGCAATTAGATTATCATTAATTGTTTTTGGCCAATCAAAAGCGCTTGGATAAGCAAGTCCTGTGCTCTGTTTGCTTAAGTCAAGGCTTTCTATTTTATATTGCTTAAAAAGCATTTTTTTAACATATGGTGCAACGCCTTGCATTAAAGAATCACCAGCAAAGAACACTTTATCATTACTTGTTAATACAATCGGTAACGGCTCATGGGGTAGTTCAATATCCCCTTGTATTTTTTTAGGTTCATCTTGTAATGCTAGCTCGGCTTTGGGCTTATTGTGATCGACGAAATCAGAATAATTTTTTAAATCAGGGCCCATCAAGCTATTTTCAGTATCGACTTTTTGATCGCTTTTTACTTCGGCAGTATTTTTATTTTGTTTTATATCTTCAAGCTCAGTGACGGCTAATTTAGATGTTTTATTTTCGGTGACAGGCAACACAGCATCAAACGGCCTAGTAAACGGGATTGATGTGTGTGTTGATGCATATTTTTGCTCGTCACTTTTGCTGTCTTCAAGCTCTTGTATTGAAGTTTCTTGAATCGCTAACGTGTCACTATTAAACAAATCGGTATGATACACTTGCTCGCCATAAATCAATATTGATTTGTAATAAATCGCTATTAATGCAATGGCGGTAACAAACAATATCACCAATATATAACGAGCAGATAAAGGTTTACTTGCAAGAATAGGAGAAGTACTTACTTTGTTAGTTTTTTTATGATCTTTTTTAAGCGTATTTTTATTTAGCGATTTATGACGTTGTCGCTTCAAATTCGATTTGGATTTTCTATTATTTTTTGAACACGATTTTTTATATATCATCATAATTAAGCGTTATTAAAAATTAGCATAAATAAAGTTTGGCATACCTGATGGTGCAATATAAATAACTAACCACAAAATTAAAATAAAGACCATTGGTAAATAACAATGCGGTATTTTTGTTAGCTGTATAATAAACCACTCAGGAAAATTTTTACACATTGGATAGGCAAAGTAGATGAAACAAATAACCAAAAATGCCCCCGCATAGTGCGGTTCTATCAGAAAGTTATGCATTAATGCAGTCAAATAATCAACTGCATCAGACAAACTTTCACAATTAAAAAATAGCCATGTAAAACAAATATAATGCCATGTTAATAATCGTGCAACCAGTGGCGAGCGTGCTGTTACCCAGCCTTGTCCAAAATAACGATCGCCGATATTAAGTGCCACTATACCAATACCATGACAGCCCCCCCAGATAATAAAATTAATACCAGCACCATGCCATAATCCTGATAGCAACATAGCTAACATGACATTAATCTGAGTTCGTATAAACCCACGACGATTTCCACCGAGAGGAATATAAATATAGTCGCGAATCCAACGTGATAAGCTAATATGCCAGCGAGCCCAAAAATCTCTTAAATTCAATGCCAAGTAAGGAAAATTAAAGTTAATTGGCAAGCGAAATCCTAACAATAACGCAATACCTGTAACTAAATCAGTATATCCCGAAAAATTTAAATAAATTTGCATTGCATAAGCATAAAGCCCCACTAACAAATCGATCACACTAAATTCTAACGGATTGGCAAATATTGGATTAACCCAGTGTTCACTAATAAGTCCGCCTAGACAATAAACCTTAATCACAGCCAAGATAAGCAACGTAAAGGCACGAATTGGTTCTAAAATTTCACGGGGCTGGGTTATGTTAATTTGCGGCAAAAAGTCTTTAGCACGGTTAATTGGGCCGGCAATTACACTTGGGAAAAAAGACAAAAATAAGGCAAAATCCCAAAATTTAGCAACGGGTAGCTCTTTCTTTTTTACCGAAACTAAGTAACTTACTGAATGGAAAGTATAAAAGGAGATGCCGATAGGTATTAATACAGTTATAACTGGTAATAAAATAGGCAAATTGAAGAAGTTAAGCAGATCTTGCAACTCATAACGAAAGAAATCAAAATATTTAAATAATGCAAGATTAACGATTGATACACATAACCCCAAAAATAGCCATCGCTTTGCATGCCGATCCGATGCTGCAATCATCACTGAAAATAAATAGATCGCACAAGTATAGATAAATAGGATAAGTGCAAATTGCCAGCTATAACTACCAACAATGAGATAACTTGATACTAAAAGCAAGAGATTTTGTATTTTGGGCGATCGGTAACATCCCCAATACAAGGCAAAGAAAGCGATAAAGAGTAAACCAAATTCAATAGATAAATAACTCACTACGATCCTTTTTTACTTAAACGTATGGTTTCCTGAAACTTCTTTACAAAACCCTTTATAAAAAGACTTAGCTTTTTACTTCGCTAATTAATTCGGATTGAGCAAGTACATTATAAATAATAAGTTCCTTATTCAATCCAGTAATCGTTAACAACTGATTTCTTGCTTGCAACCATAGATGATAAAGCGCAGAAATCTTTTCATTACTTTTAGTCGCAAGTAGCCGAATTAATGGGACTTGATCACGATTCACAATAAAACGCCCAACTTTTTGCTTCGCTTTCAGCGCATCGCTTAACAAGGCACAAAACCAAACAATTCGTTCAATAAAGTCTTCATTATCAAAAGTTTTAGCTAGCTGCCAATAATTATTTTGTGGTACCAGTTCTAATAGCTGATCACAAAATGCTTTTCGTTGTTGCCACTTTTCTGGTGCTAATAATGCAGCCGCTTTTAGTGGCGCATTTTCGCTCAATAATAACGCCGAAGCAAGTTCATTATCGCTGTATTGCTGATTTTGTTCGCTTTTTAGCCATTCAATAGACTGATCTAATTTAGGAACTGGTAAAAAATAAGAAAAACAACGGCTATGGATCGTTGGTAACAATTGGCTGTTATGCTCATCACTTAAAATAAAATAGGTGTTTTCGGGCGGTTCTTCTAACGTTTTTAATAATGCATTGGCGGCAGCTTCGGTCATTAAAGCTGCCCGTTTTATCCAAATGACTTTATTGCCACCTTGCTGGGATTTTTCGTAAACCTTGCTTGATATATTACGTATTTGATCAATACCTATTGACTGTTTACCTTGTTCATTGGTTATCACATAATAATCGGGATGGTGGTGAGACAAAAACAGTTGACAACTATGGCATTTTAAGCACGGTTCCAATTGCAGTGAAGATTGACATAATAAACGGTTTACAAGCGTTGAAACAAACTCATCTTCACCACTGCCTTGAACATAATGTATTAATAAGGCATGATGAGCCCGTTTATGCATAATGCCAGTAGCTAATTGCTGATAAGGTAAGGAAAGCCAAGGATAGTCATTTAAGATCATGCAATATTACCCTGTTTTGTTAACCATATTGTTAAAATTTGTTCAATTTGCTTAGTCACATTGTCGATTGGTTTTCCGGCATCAACAGTAATAATTGTTTTATCTTGCTTGGCAAGTTCTAAATAGCGTTGACGAATTCGTTTAAAAAATGGCAATGATTGTTGCTCAATGCGATCAAGCTCACCTCGAGATCTTGCTCGCATTAAACCAATTTCAGGTTCGATATCCAAATATAAGGTAAGATCAGGTTTAAAATGACCTAATACTTGCTCCTTTAATGTCGTAATAAAGACTTTATCTAACTGTCGCCCACCACCTTGATAAGCTTGCGTGGATAAGTCATGGCGATCGCCAATCACCCATTTACCTGCTTTAAGTGCAGGTTTAATCACATTATTAATCAACTGAATGCGTGCAGCATATAACATTAACAATTCGGCTTTATCTGTCAAAGGCTCGTTATCTAAACCATTTTTAATAATATTACGTAATGCTTCAGCTATCGGCGTTCCACCTGGCTCACGTGTAAATTGCAAATCACCAATATCGTGTTGATTCAAAATGCGAGCAACAGTATTAATAGCCGTTGTTTTACCCGCCCCTTCAAGCCCTTCGATGACAATAAATTTGCCTGTCATACTAAATTCCTAATCTATTTATGATACGCCAGTGTTAAATACCGCGCTATTGTACGCTATTTTTGTCCATTATTTTAGCCTGCTATTATTAATACATACTTTCAGTTTTACAAAATAAATAAAAATTACCAATAAATGCCAAAGCACAAGTCACAACAAAAAACATGCCGTTAGACTATTATTTTATTATTTTCATAATAAAGATTTTATTAAATAAATAATACAGTTATTACCAAATTTTAGATGTTTAATGAAGTAACTAATAAAATCACCTAATAAAACCATTGATTGATTGATTTATTTTTTATGTGTAACAGACTTATATATGCCAGTAAAAAATATGATAGATAGATAGATGGGTAGATAAATAAAATATATATTTAATAGCCTAATTAATTATATAGAAGTTAGTTTATCCTTGTGTATACAAAGAACACATCATAAAGAAAAAAGAAAAATGATTGTAAACTTGATTATGCGAGGTTATTTTCTGCAAGATATTTTTCATCATCTAAAACGTAATGAAAAATTTGAAACATCGTTGTTTAATTTTTATAAATTAATCAGAAGTGGACGCTATCCGCTAATAGATAGCGCATTGAAGACAAAAAAAGAAGAAAGTAAAACAAACAAACTTTAATCTATACCATGGTTCAATTTATTAACTATCCAGACCCTCAGTTTTTTCCCCTTTGATCTAGATGAAAAAACCCAATATCCTTTGTATTCCGCTGGAACAGTGACTGATATAAAATATCGTTGAGATGCGGGAATATCGTTATGTAACAATACATCCTGATTGCAATCGAATTCAATATCTGAGTTTAATTTGTTAATAATCCAATTCGCTAGTGTTAAGTTGTTCTTTTTTGCTTCTTTGCTCCACTTCGACTTTGTTTTAAAAGTAACAGCAAATTTAACGATAGTAGTTTTCATAAAAAGCTCCCTATATTAAAAAAAGTAACTATTGATAAATAAATAGTTAATTTCTCGTATACATGTTATATAGAAAATTAGTTTCTACCGAATATGATAGTTTCAAAATATTGTTCAACAGTATTACGATCATTACTTGATAATGATTTAAAAAATTCCAGTTTATCCCTGTGTATACAGGGAACACATGCTCTTTTGGTTTACCTAAATCAATCGACCCGGTTTATCCCTGTGTATACAGGGAACACAAAATCCAGTGTCTGCATACGCACCTACCGGGCGGTTTATCCCTGTGTATACAGGGAACACAATTACACGCCAACAATGCCTGAAAACGCCCGCGGTTTATCCCTGTGTATACAGGGAACACTCTAAACATAGCTATTTGTTTTATTTATAATTATATCGACTGATAAATTCCACCAAATTTTTTAAATTTTTAAAGAACTTTAACCTATTGATTTTTAACAGGTAAAAAAGAGACCAACCGTAGTCCATCTAGATCTACCGGAACTCTTCTATTTGTACCATAAGTTTGGAAGTCAAATCCGGATTCGGTATTCGTTGCCCAAGCAAGTACTACATTGCCTTCTTCTGCTAATTCCATTATCTGTTGCCATACCATTTCTCTAATTGGTCTGGAGATATCACCAATGTAAACTCCTGCTCTAACTTCTAGCAACCAAATAGCTAAACGCCCCCTTAGTCTGGGCGGTACATTTTCGGTCACAACCACACACATACTCATAATTAGTGACTCCTAAAGCCACTATCGGCAAGCGATTTAGGTTCAGGGATAGCTGGAGGCTGAACATCATCAGGTGGTAATGGCGGTTCAATTCCTCCGGCTGATAAGACATCTTCAATCAATGGGATTAATTTAGCTAATGTTTTTTGACTTCTAAAAATTTCACGGCATGCAATACGTACTTCGCGATCAGGATCAGGGATTTTTTTAGCGGCTATTTCAAATGCTTTGGGTACAACCGTATCAAATTTAATAATATCTGCTATGTCATAAACAAAAGAGAGTGGCTTTCCGCTATGCACAAAACCAATCGCTGGCGCATAGCCGGCAGCCAAAACCGCAGCTTCAGTGATACCATATAAGCAAGATGTTGCGGCACTAATGCACTGATTGACTTTATCGCCTTTTTCCCAATCTTTAGGATCATACTTTCGACCATGCCATTTCACATGATAGCGTTTAGCTAATAATGAATAGGTTTCGCGTACACGTGCTCCTTCTATACCTCGGAGCTGATCAACCGAACGTCTAGTTGGTGCTGGCTCGCCAAAACGTAGTTCAAACATCCTTTTGACGACTTTTAAACGTAAATCATCATCTAACGCTAATTTTGCTTGATAAAGTAGTTTATCCGATCTCGCTCCGCCGGGCTGTCCAGATGAATACATTCGAACACCGGCTTCACCAACCCAAACAAGCAATGTTCCTACCGTTGCCGCTAATTTGACAGCAGCATGAGAGATCCTTGTGCCAGGTTCGAGCATAATACAAGCAATAGAACCAACGGGAATATGGGTTCTAACGCCTGTTTTATCAATTAATACAAATGCACCATCTAACACATCAATTTGTCCATATTGTAAAAATATCATTGATGTTCTATTTTTGAGAGGGATGGGATTAAGCGGAACATATACCATGTTATGTTCCCTATTGATGCCGTTTAATCAAGAATAATCCACAACCAAACCCTTTACTTTTACCAATTCCTTGATAGAGCGTATCTAAAAACAGTTCAGGATGAGTAACCGTTAAAACGCCTTGAAAATCAACACTACTAAAAGTAATAGGTTTAGCATCTACTTTCTTTTTAAATCGATGTTGATAATAACCAATAATATTACATTTAGGTTGCTTCCCTGTATTTTGCATAAGTGAAAATCCTCTTTTTTCACCTTGATTAACTAACCAATTTAATGCGGCTTGATTCTGTAAACCGTTTATCTCTATTGCCGAGGATAGTCCTTGCTGTTTTGCCAAAAATTTGGCATTCATCATCACATCACTGCGTTTACCATTTTTAAAAATAATAGGATTAGCGCGCAGTGAAAACATTAAATTCATACCGATGGTTAATTGTGGTGCATAGGGTTTTGTTTCAACAATAAATAATTGATGATCTTTTATCGGTGCAACTTCAGATAGCAGATAGTAGTATCTACTTTGTCTTGTTGCTTCTTCTCGAAACAAAAATGTCCGTTTTTCTTGATGAGGAAAAAGTTGCCATAACCATTGATGAATCGCATATTGACCAGCATACTGCATCTTTTGCTGCATGACATAAGGGAGGCGATCTAGTTTTAGGGTAACTCGAGAAAAATACATCTATTCGCTCCTTTTTAAATATCCTGAATATTGCAGGCGTGGTTCAAAATACCAATGATTACGGTTTATTGGTTGATCTTGCCGGCGCTGAATTTTTATTATTTCAAAATCGGCATCTTGATCTTTATGTTCCCAATAATATTCATCAGCAACACTGTTTAACAAATCGCTAATGACAGGATCGCGTTGATGATATTGTTGATAATGTTTATCAGCAAAAATAAATGCATCACAAAGCGTTCCTTCATAGAGAACAGGGGATAAAGGCAGTGCCAATGGCGAGTTTTTTCTACCTACATATAATGGAAAAACTGGCGTTAATAATGCTTGTTGTATTTGCTGCACATTATAGGGAGCACCTTTGGTTTCTGTCATCACAATTTGATAATAAATGTCGTTATAATATTCACGCTGTGAAAGTAGGGTTTCTAACTCATTAGGATTGCGACGAATTTCATCAAAACGGGTATATAATAACTGCTTTTTATTTGCTCTGGGGGCTTGGACGGTTTGAAAATCTCTAAACCAACTGCTGTTTGCTTTAAATGGGCGTATCGCAAAATTATAGTGTTGATTAAACGTATCGACTTTATTATCTTCACGCCGAATACCTAATGCCGCCGCCACTAGCCCTAATAAAGCCGAGCGAGAAGGAATATCATTACTATGGCGAACCTCGCCAATAGCATGCTCTCCCCACGATGTCAATGGTGCATAAATCTGGAAGATAAGATGTTTTATCATCTCGACGGCTCCTTATTTTTGGGCAACAAAATCTAATGCAGCGGTTAAGGTTCCTTTTCCTGTTTCAGTATTGAGTACGTAGCGACTATCGGCACATTGACCATATACCTTATCAAATTTATCAAGCTGTTGTTCTAAACGCGCAATCGCATCATTAACCATATCGTCGCTACGAATTGGATTAAAATAAGCAACAGCTAACGAGCGTGGTTGTTGAACCCCTTTTTCAATCAATAAGTAAGAGGTATAAGCCCGTGATGCAAAACTATTTTGCATACCGGTTGGTGCTACTTTAGCCGCAGCTTCGGTTAAGGCTTTTAATGTTTTTTCAACCAATGCCTCATCGCCATTTAGGTTTTCTAACAATAACTCACGACTAATACAGATGTAAGTATAAAACAGGGCTGAAGCAAAACCACGCTCATTTAAATGTGCTGAGCCGGCATCTTCCTCATTATTATTTAAATCATCCACTGCGGTAAAAAAGTCATATTCAATAGTAACGGTACTAACCCCTAAAGCATGAGATACTTGGCAAGCAGCTTCAACATTAAATGCAGGACTATCAGCTAACATTCGTCCAAACAAAGCAATATCAATGCAGCTATTTTCTTTACGGAGTAATTTCACCTCGGCATCGGTCGGCTCACGATTTTCATTAATTAACACGTCTACTAATTGATCAATGGCTTGTTTTTCATTGCTATTAATATGCACCAATTGTTCAATCTCCAAATTATCCAATGGATCTTTGGGGGATTTTTCATTTTTTACTTTGCCAAATTGTGCAGCAATTTTAATGGCGCTCGCTTTCGCAATTTTTTCCGAAATGCCTTGATCAAGCATATTTTTATAAACCCAATCTCGCGCAAATCGACGCGAACGCACGCCTAGATTGTCACTTAATGATTGATAAAAGTAATCCGAAGTTCGCCATGCTCTTTTTAAACTTTGCGATGAGATACGTAATCGGTCACTATTGCCCATTTTTGCAGTTTTTGGTCGACCAAGTTCATCACGGTTCAAATTAGATGGCGCATAAGCAGTCAATAAGTGTAATTGAATAAATGTTGTCATTGTCGTTATTCCTTAGGTAATTTATTAGTCGAATAGTAATCCATCGCCCAACGAACAGAAAGGCGTTCAAACGGATTGATAGTTGGAGATAAATTTTGTAGTCGATTATGCCACTCTCGCACCCACAAAAAAATTCCATCAGCAAGTGAAAAAAGGTTGACTCCCTGTTCACCACGTAATTTGGCAGCACGAATTAATCGTCGACAAAACTCTTCAGGTGTTTCACTGGTTTGCAATTGCTCAAAACGTAAAGGAGACATAATATTACGCTGTCCGCCTTTTGCCTTTTCGCTTAATTGTGCAGCAAATGGGGCTTTCTCATTATTAGCACTCGCAAAAGCAGCAACCGCAACAAATATTGCTAATGCCTGCTGATGAACAGGGGTTGGGATTAATCTGTGAGTATCGTTAAATAGTACGTTGGCTAAACAAAAATACCCTTCATGTAACATAACCCCAAAAGGTAATGTCGCTCGACGTAGTTCAGCTCGTAATTTTCGCCCATTATAAGTCCCGCCATAAAAAGGATATGATCTTTGTTGCAGCATTGAAAACCATTCATTAATACATTTTTTGTGGCTTTCATTTAATATAATTGTCTTTTTAATAAGATTGTTTGACATACTGTTCTCCCTATCCAAAAACAAGGCTATTTGGTGTTTTTTATCTTTTTTATATACTTTAGTTTATTAAAATCAATGAGTAATTTTTCTCTAGCACTGATTTTTTCGGATGTAACCAACTGTTCATCAGGATTAGCAAACGCCGCTTTATCATAGGTTTGAGTAATATAATGTAGTAAAGTATTTGCCCAATTTGCTAACAAATGGAATCGACCTTCGGGATTATCTTTTTGGTCTATTAGTTGTTTTACAAATTGGTAAAATGCTGGTTCGGTCTCTTTCCAATAAGCGATATCTAACAAACTAGATTGTTTATTTATCGCTGTCATAGCTTTACGCAGTATTGGCAAGGTCTCTTTACTTAATTCTAATGCGAGTGCAATAAGCTCTTCTAGGTCGCTGTCAGGATCAGCTAAAGCGGGATATACAGGAAAAGTGTGTTCATACCAGCAACGTGCTTTCATATTGTCAAAATCATAACCAAAGCACCATAAGCGATAGTGTTCGTTATCTTTTAGCCTACGCGCTTCATGGATAAAGACCACTTTTGCCGCTTCAACATTATCATGTTTTGTTAGCATACCTAGCCAATCTCGATAAATTAAACCACCGGGTTGGCCTTTAATCGCTAATGGTGCGCCTGATTTACTATCAATTCGATATGGCGTTAAAGGATGTCGCCAATGTTGATATTGAATACCATAATTTTTAGTGTGATATTGCGTAATTAATTGTGACGAAGTTGCGCCACACAGATCACATTTCCCTTGCTTAGTCTGTTCAAAATCAAGTTCTATTCGTCGTGGCATTCCCCAAAAAGCTTGGCAATAACTGGCTTGTTCAGGAAATAGACTCAAATTCTTCGGTGGTTCACTGGTTTTAGTCGTATTGAGCCATGGAAAGACAGATTCATCAAATTGGCATGGTTTATCATCATCTAATGGTATTACGTTTAACCATAATTTCTTCCATAATGGTGTTGGTTTATTTAGTTCTGGCATAATCAACGTCGTTATCGGCCCACCACCACGCAAACTAACTCGATGTCCTTGTCCACCAGATGGTGCATTAGTTTGTAAAGTAAATAGTGCTATTGCTGCACAGTGTGGGCAAATTTCCTTGACAAAATCACGTTTGATAAAGTGGTCGGTGTTCTTCTTTAATGCGTTTTCACCTGGTGCTTCAACTAATAAACCTGATATTGGTAAAGCATTGCCGTCTAATTTCGTGAAATCTTGCATAAAGGCGGGTTTATTTGCACCAAATTGCATAGCCGATTTAACTTGATCAAATGCTTTATCTAAATCAGATTGCGAAATGCCATCATCCCAGTAGTCAAACCACTCCTCATTATCTTCTGGAGAAAAGGTGGTTTGCAATAAACCGATAAGAAACTGATAGGCAGCACCTTGAAAATCAGATCTAAAATAGGCTAAATCAGAAATAGTTTCATCAGCGATTTGACTAGGTTTAATCTTACTAACATGACCATCAAAATGGATAACCGGAATCCATTTTTCATCTAACAGCGAGAAAGAAGACAAACTATACTCCTTATTTAGAATTTTAATGTAAGCGGAAAGTTAGTTATTCCGCTTATCGGCTTTAACTTAAATTATTTAAGTATTCGAGGGGCTTGTTTATTGATCTCAATACTTAAACAATAAGATCGCGTTTCTTGATCATCTATTTTCTGTTTGATTTCAACAGCCCAAACTTTTTTACAAAACTGGCTACTTTTTTGCATTGCTCTTTGTAAATGAATAAAATACTTTATAAAATTCATAATTAATTACCTCTAAATTGATAATTGATAATTTTAGCAATGCATGTATAATCGAGGTTCTTCAATTCCGTGGCTATTACATACAATGCTAAAAGCTAGCTAGGTTGTTCTAGCCATTATTAATTTAGCATAGCAAAACAGGTAATATAACAAAAAATAAAAGTCCGTTAGTAATAATAATTAAATTTAATATTTCACTGAAATAAACATTCCCTTTATGATAGAATAAAAAATTATTTATGCTAGTTCCTTATATTAATAGGGATAAACCATCCGTAAGTAATAATTATATCAAGTTCCCCACATCTAGTGGGGTTTTCCATCTAAGTATACTAGTTAAACAAAACTTTTTATTTTTGGCTACTATTTATTGTCAAAAATGAGATCTGCATTTACTCTTTTTCAAAATATAAAAATAATTTCACGAAATAGACTATATTTAAAACTTGATAGTTAAAGCTCTTCGAGGCACATTATGCGAAGCATTATATTAACCAATGCCTATATCATAGCCGCCCATAAATAGGCGACATACCGTTGATTAGCCATTATAATAACGAAATAAATATTAACCATAACAGATCATTACAAATATAATGCAATCTAGAGAGATTTATGAATCAACAAAATAACAATAATTACCTTGATGCAGTTCAAACTGATGTAAAGCCCCCTTTTATAATTGCTATAATGCGTAAATTAGTCCCTTTTTCAATGATTTGGATAAGCTTAGTGTTAATGTATGGTGTCGTTTGTATGTACACAAATGCCGTTGGGCAAGATGAGTTTTACCGTTTTATCTTCTTTTTGCGTAGTCCTTTTGTTGTGGTGCTTAATTGTATTGCGTTATTGGTTAGCGTTTTCCATTCAATAAGTTGGTTCAACTCAGTGCCTAAAACGATATTTTCATACCATACTGATAAAAAAACAAAATCTTATTTATTCATTGTAGGGTTATGGCTGGTAACAGTTTTTGTTTCGGCATGTTTATTATTATTTATATTAAAATAAGTGGTCTTTAATCAATGAAAAACCAACAAATGCAAGCTAAAAGGTCTCATGGAAAAATCACAAAGGGGTTATTTGCTTTAGGTGGCACATGGGCGGCTGTTTTTTCACCTATTGTACTGGCGATTATCACATTTATCATTCCTTTTGGTAACGCAGCAACACGTTCTCATATTCTAAAAATAGCCAATACTGAAATGGGCAAATTGTTTTTATTTTTGATGATTTCATTACCTATCTGGTGTGGATTACAACAAATTTTAACGCTTTTGCACGAGCGTAAAATCCATCCAAAACGCGAAAAATTACTGACTGTTGGCTTAGCGTTAGCATGGACAATACATGCTATTTATATATTGTTTATTCGGGTATAGCTGGCATTTTTGGTTATAGGAATATAAAAAGCGTCATAAAACAAAATAACGCTTTTTATATTTTCAAAAACTAATAATATGTGAGTTCGCGGATAGTATTCGTTTGTTTATTCTCTTGATTATTTTTAACTTTACTTGCCGTAAGCCAATCATTTTTTTCATTAAACGTTAAAAATTTAGTTAAATAATGTGAAACTTCTTTTCCTGATGATAAGTAAGAAGATTCAATGGTAGTTAATCGATGATGATCGTTATCATATTGATACGAAAAATCACTTTCGTTTGTCATATTGTTGCTAAATTGGTACGACACTTTAGCAAGCTGTTGCTCTTGATATCCAAACGTATAGACTGAAGCCCCTTTTTGCTCTGCTCCGGTATATTTACCATTTTCATCAATTTCTTTAAGCTGCCATTGTACATTTTTATTGATAAGACAGTGATTACTATCGTATACGTAATTATCGGTTTCGAAAAAAACAAAATCGATAGCTTTTTTAGTCTGCTGTGATACGACAATTTTACCTTGTTCATCAGTATTAAATTGGATGATGCTATTGGTTTTATCTTCTACATCCTCAATAATATTTTCCCAACCAGATTTATTTTTTTGTAAGTGTTCGGAATAAATTCGAAAGTTTTTATCCGAATAAAGATCATAATGGCTTTGTGTGATAAGCCCATTAGGATCATATTCTAACGTGTGCTTAGCTAGCGAACTATTCGCATCAGTACCCAATTTGGTGGTTGAAGTCCGAATCTCTTGCTTTATACCTTTTACAGGTGAATCAATATAATCGAGGATTTGAAAAATATAGTTATTTGCCTCAACGATATTTTGGTTTGGATTATCACTACAGGTTATCGCCATCGCATTTATTGAAATGAGGGATAAACAGGGTGTTAATAAAAAAGGAAGTATTCGTTTTTGCATAATGAAACCTGTTAACTAGATTGATATATGATTTATTAACAATGGTCTATAATATAGACCATTGTTATCTATTGCTTTATACATTTATTTTTTGCGCATTAACAGTGCTTCTTCCCAATTGACCTTTTTGTCTTGCTGTTGCGCTGGCTGAGTATCATCTTTATGAGCAAATTTTTCTGTTTTTTCAACTTTATCTGCGTGTATCAATGTTTTATTTATTTTACGAGGTGGTTTATCTAAAAATGAGAGTAATGTTTTGGTATACTCAGTTTCGGGGGAATAAAAGATCTTTTCCCGTGAGCCTTGCTCAATAATGTTCCCCTCTTTCATAACAACCACTTGATGACACAGAGAATAAACCAAAGCTAAATCATGGCTAATAAACAAATAACTAAGCTGATACTTTTCTTGTAATGACTTAAGTAAATCAATAATTTGTTTTTGAATAGTATGATCTAATGACGAAGTTGGTTCATCTAAAATCAATAATTCTGGCTTCAAAATTAAGGCACGGGCAATGGCTATTCGCTGGCGTTGCCCCCCTGAAAACTCGGTTGGATAGCGATAACGCATATCAGGATCAAGACCAACTTCTTGCATAATGTCAACTACCGCTTGCTCACGCTCTGATTGGCTCAGTTTTTTGTGAGTGATTAAGCCTTCACTAATAATCTGTTCAACATTAAAACGCGGGTTAAGAGATGAAAATGGATCTTGAAACACCACTTGGATACGGCTTCGAAATGGTAACAGCTTTTTGCTGGTTAGATTTTGTATCGGATGGCTGTCAAATACAATGTTACCTTGCGATTTTATCAACCGTAAAATAGCTAAAGCAGTAGTGCTTTTGCCCGACCCTGACTCACCAACAATCCCAACTGTTTCGCCTTGATGCACGGCAAAGCCAGTATTGTTGACGATCTTCTTCTTTTGACTGCAAAATAAACGTTTTTTGGCAATAACTTCAACATTAAGGTGGTTAACATTAAGCAGTATTCCAGGTGTATCAGGCAATGGCACCGGCTCACCATGTGGCTGAGAATTTAATAGTGTTTGCGTATATTCATGTTCTGGACGTAAAAAGATACGCTGCTTATTATTGTATTCAACAATTTTGCCTTGTTGCATCACCGCTACTTTATCAGCGATTTTTTTAACAATGCTAAGATTATGCGAAATAAATAGCATGCTCATATTCAGTTCTTTTTTTAACTCTTTTAATAACTGAATAATTTGTGCCTGTACTGACACATCTAAAGCAGTGGTGGGTTCGTCTGCTATCAATAATTTTGGATGGGTTAAAATTGCCATAGCAATCATAACTCGCTGCCTTTCTCCGCCTGATAACTGATGAGGATAAGCCGATAATTTACTTTTTGGATCTTTAATCCCCACACGATCAAGATATTGCAAAATCTCGCAACGCGCATCATGTCGATGCATGCCTCGATGTAATGCTAGTACTTCATAAAGCTGTTTTTCAACCGTATGTAGAGGGTTCAATGACACCATTGGTTCTTGGAAAATCATACTAATTTGATTGCCACGTACCTGACGAAGTTCTTTATCTGGTGCTGATAATAAAGAGTTTTCTTCAAATAAAATATCGCCAGTTGGATAAACTACTTGCTCTTTATGTAGCAAACGCAGGATAGACAAAGCGGTAACACTTTTACCTGAACCTGACTCACCAACGAGTGCCAATGTTTCTTGCTCATCAATATCAAAGCTGATATTACTCACGACTTGTGATATCGTTTGTGCACCACATTTAAAAGCGATACTTAAATCCTGAACGGATAATAAAGGAGAACTCATCGATACGCTCCTTTGTTTGGATCGAATGCATCTCTTACTGCCTCACCAATAAAAATAAGTAATGAAAGCAAAGTTGCAATAATTAAAAACGAACTAAGACCAAGCCAAGGGGCTTGCAAATTGTTTTTCCCTTGTAGCAACAGGCGACCTAAAGATGGTGAATCAATCGGCAAACCAAAGCCCAAAAAATCTAGCGACGTTAAGGTGGTAATTGATCCACATAGAATAAAAGGTAAAAAGGTTAATGTTGCCACCATTGCATTAGGTAAGATGTGGCGAAACATAATTTTACTGTCGCTCACCCCCATTGCTCTGGCCGCACGGATATAATCAAAATTGCGAGTACGCAAAAATTCGGTACGTACAATTCCAGCTAACCCCATCCAACCAAATAAAACAGTAATGCCCAGCAACCACCAAAAATCAAGTGGTAAAATGCTGGCTAATAAAATAATTACAAATAAACCCGGCAAACCACACCAGATTTCAATAAATCGCTGTCCTAACAGGTCTACTGTTCCGCCATAATAACCTTGGATTGCCCCGATGATGATACCAATAAATGAAGTAAACAATGTCAAAAAAATAGCAAAAAACATTGAAATACGAAAACCATATAAGATATTGGCCAGTACATCGAAACCCGCATCAGTTGTACCTAACCAATGCGATGCTGAAGGAGGCGTTGGGAAAGTATTTTGCGTATCATAGATTAGTGTACTATAACTATAGCGAAACGGAGGCCATAAAATCCAGCCATTCGCTTCTATTTGATTTTGCACAGCAGGATCAAGATAATTAGTTTGTGTTTCTAATTGCCCACCAAACTCCGTTTCTGGATAAAAATGAAAAATTGGTGAATAGTAATTATCCTGATATTTAATAAAAATGGGTCTATCGTTAACAATAAAATCAGCAAATAGACTCATCACAAAAAAGATCGAAAATAACCAAAGTGAATAATAGCCACGGCGATTATGTTTAAATCGTTGCCAGCGTTGTTGATTAAAAGAATAATGAGTGGTCATCAGTTTCGAGCCTCAAAGTCAATGCGTGGGTCTATCATCATGTAAGATAAATCAGACAGTAGTTTTGTGATGAGTCCAACTAATGTAAAAATATAAAGCGACCCAAAAATTACAGGGTAATCACGTTGAATAATTGCTTCATAGCCTAATAAACCAAGCCCATTAAGCGAAAAGATGATTTCAATTAGTAACGAACCGGTAAATAAAATACCAACAAAAGCAGCGGGAAAACCCGATACAATCAGTAACGTGGCATTACGAAAAACGTGTTTATACACGATCTTTCTTTCACTTAGTCCTTTTGCTCGTGCGGTTATGACATACTGTTTGCGAATTTCATCTAAAAATGAGTTCTTGGTCAACATAGTAAGTGAAGCAAAACCACCAATAACTATTGCAATAGTAGGCAAACAGATGTGCCATGCATAGTCTTTCACTTTTCCCCAAAAATCGAGTTGTTCAAAATGATTCGAAATAAGTCCACGAAGTGGAAAAATATCCCAATAACTACCGCCGGCAAACAATACAATTAACAACACTGCTAATAAAAAAGGCGGTATGGCATAACCAATAATAATTAAGGTACTTGACCAAAAATCAAATGCCGAACCATCTTTTACTGCTTTACGAATACCTAACGGAATTGAAATCAGATAAACAATTAACGTACTCCATAATCCCAATGAAATTGAAACAGGTAAACTTTTGGCAATCAAGCCTAATACCGATTCACTTTTAAAAAAACTGTTACCAAAATCAAATAATATGTATTTGTTTAGCGTTTCGATATAACGTTCAAATATTGGTTTATCAAAACCGTATTGTTTTTCAATCATCGCAATAACTTGTGGATCAAGCCCTCGCGCTCCACGATAGTTTGACTCATTTTTATACTGCTGTACTGATGTAGATGAACCACTGCTTCCCGGCAATAGCCCTTGCCCTGCTTGCGGTCCATTTTCAATCATAGCAAGCGCCTGATCGACCGGTCCACCTGGTGCAACTTGCACAATAAAAAAGTTGATTGTTAAAATTACAAATAATGTTGGAATAATCAGTAACAATCGACGAATAAAGTAATTTAGCATATTAATGTTCCCGATTTTTAGGCAGGCTAGCTGCTTTGTCTGCATCATACCACCAGCTATCAACCCCGATTGCGTAAGTCGGTTGTATAGCTGGTTGCCCAAATTTGTTCCAGTATGCATAATACATTTTACTGTTATACCACATTGGAATCATTGGATATTCTTGCGTTAAAATACGATCAAGTGCTCGCCCAAGTGGCACTAGCTCTTCTTGATTATCCACATTTTTGGTAATTTCAGCAATTATGCCATCAATAGCCTTGTTATGTAATCCTGAAGCATTCCATGATGAGTTAAGATACTCACTTCCCCACAGTACCAGCAAATTTGAACTTGGGTAATTTACGGCATAATAATCACGTGCCACCATATCATAATCACGTTCACGAACGCGGCGTAATTGTTGTGCCGAATCTAGCAAGGTAATTTTCATGGTGATCCCCAAACGTGCCAAATTTTGTTGAAAGGGAATGGCATATTTAATATCACTACCAAGATAACTGATTAGTTCAAATTCAAATGGTTGCTGTGTTTTAGTGTTAATGAGTTTGCCGTCTTTGAGCGCCCATCCGGCTTGTTTTAATAATTCTGTCGCCTTTAATAAATTATCACGATTAAAACCCTGACCATCACTTTTTGGTACATAATAGGCATTGCCAAAAGCACGCTCAGGAATAATCTCTTTGTAAGCATTAAGCCACTTTAGCTCTTGCTCACTAGGCATACCTGTTGCTGCATATATCGTATTTTCAAAAAAGCTATAAGGTCTTTTGTAACTGTCATAATAAAAGGCATGATTTAACCATTCAAAATCAAATGCCAAGGTAATGGCTTCACGCACTTTGACATCTTTAAACAGATCGTTTTGTAAATTAAAGGCTAACCACTTAGTATCAGTTGCCGTTTGAACGGGTCTTTCTTGTTTAATAATATGGTTAGAATCAAAATATTTGCCTTGATATTGAGTAAACCAGTTTTTAGGCTGATCTTCTGCGCGCAGATCATATTCACCTGCTTTAAAGGCTTCTAGCGATACGTTATCATCCATATAGTAATCAATACGTTTTTCGTCAAAATTATCTAAGCCTTTATTAATGGGCAAATCGCGCGCCCAATAATTCGTATTACGTCGATAAACTACATACTGTCCTAATTTATATTCACTAATATAGTAAGGACCACTACCAACCGGTGGCGAGCTTAATGGTTCAGAAAGGTCATGATTTTGCCAAAAATGTTTAGGAATAACCCGCATACTACCAACAAATGAAAGGAGTTTTTCACGATCAGAATCAGGTATATCAACACGCACACGGTAATCATCTATTGCCTTAACCGTAATCCCTTTATTATAAACACGATACTGAGGTACCCCTTCGGTCATAAATTTATCAAAGGTAAATTCAACATCTTTAGCTGTAATTGGCTTATCATCTTGAAAACGCGCATTAGGGTTAATTGAAACTTCTGCCCAGCGGTAACTATCGGAATAAGTTATTGATGTCGCTATAAGTGGGTAAAAACTGGTAATATCGTCAGCAGTATTAGTAAAAAGGGTGTCATATAGCGATGCCGAGTTTCGCTCAGGAGCGCCACGGCTAGCAAAACGATTCAAATTATCAAAAGAACCAACTTCAGCCAGTTTGATTATGCCACCTTTCGGAGCATTGGGATTAACGTAATCAAGATGCTGAAAATGATCCGGATACTTGGGTTGACCTGAAAGTGAAAAGATAGTTTTGTGATAAATTTTCTCACGTTTTTCACTAGGAGCAACGATATCAATTTGTTTATCATCAGTCAATTGAGCTGGACTATTGGCATCAGCATCAATCTCTCTTTGGGGTAAAATTTGTTGTTCTTCATCGGCAAAAGCAGGTGCACAACAAATGACTATGCCACTTAGGCAACTCAAGATGAATAATGTTTTTATGGGTTGTTTCATTCGACTAATCATCCTAATTCCGTTCCTGCTTTTATTTAACAATAGCATGTTTATATTTCTTTTTATTTATTATTAACAAATCCAAATCATTTAAGACAATCATAATCGCCCTGTCAGGGCGTCTATTTTGCCAAACTTCAACTAAATGAGCAAAACCTAATTAATAAAGTTTATATAAAATGATAATATTAGCTAAAAACATAGCTTTATTTTTACATTAGAAATGCCTATATTAAACTAATTGTAAACAATAGGTCTCTTTACGTTTTTCAATATAAATAATTCATATTCTTTTAAATAAATATGCGTTGTATAAAGCATATTTTCCCAAAAGTCATAAAAGGATAAAATTTAATGATCGAATCGTTTTATCAATACTGGGGAAAATGTCGTCAAGGCTCTGATAATAATAACTACCATTTACTTCCATATCATAATTTAGACGTAGCCGCTTGTGGATATCAAATAGTTAAACACAACTATTTCAATTCAGCTGAACTATTTGTGCAAATCGGCTTTACTCCACAAGACAATGAAAAGGCAGCCCTCTGGTTTGCCTATTTTTTGACTTGGCATGATATAGGAAAATTCGCCAATGGGTTCCAACAGTTGTTTAAGCACAACAATCCTCAACTCGTTGCTGCTGATCCCGCAAAAAGATATATGTCCAGACATGATTCTCTTGGATTTTGGTTATGGGATACTTTTCTTATGGATAAAACCGAAATTCAGTTATCTAACTATAATAGGAAGATAAACCGTTTTTTGGATATATGGTTACTCATCATGACAGGGCATCATGGCAAGCCACCAGAATTGGGAGTAAATGGCAATTTGTCATTTAATCAACAAGATAAACAAGCAGCATTAGATTATATAAAAGCAATTAATGAGTTTTTTATTAGCGAACATAAATTAGCAGACTATTGCTCTTTCTTTTTTGATAAAGAATTGCAAAAAAAACTTAATCAAATAAGTTGGTTAATTGCTGGTTTAACCGTTATTAGTGATTGGTTAGGATCTAACGAATCATTTTTTCCCTTTTGTTCCCAAGTAATACCGCTTGCTGAATATTGGCATAAGCATGCTATTATTCAAGCAGAAAAAGCGATATCCACTTTACCCAAAATATCGCCCATCGCCCCTTTTATTGATATCAAAAATCTATTTCCATTTATTGAAAAGCCCACACCACTGCAACAGCAAGCATTATCATGCCAATTGTCTGATTCTGGTCCGGAATTATTTATTATGGAAGATGTTACAGGAGCAGGGAAAACCGAAGCATCAATGGTTTTAGCACATAGACTAATGACAGCTAAAAAAGCTCAAGGTATTTATATTGGCTTGCCAACCCAAGCAACCGCAAATGCCATTTATCAGCGTACAACGGGAATTTATGGTCAGTTATATCAAGACGATAGTCGCCCTTCGCTAGTATTAGCGCATGGTACTAGCTATATGAACCCTCATTTTAATCAATCAATTATCAGCAGCGAGGATAACAGCGAACAACTATATCCTAAAGGTGAACAGACCATTAGCACAGAGTGTCAGGAATGGTTTGTTGATACTCGGAAAAAAGCATTATTGGCTGAAG
Source organism: Gilliamella sp. ESL0250 (assembly GCF_013345045.1). Classification (NCBI taxonomy): domain Bacteria; kingdom Pseudomonadati; phylum Pseudomonadota; class Gammaproteobacteria; order Orbales; family Orbaceae; genus Gilliamella; species Gilliamella sp. ESL0250. The sequence goes on from NZ_JAAEDV010000004.1 coordinate 166,731, forward strand.
TTGGTGTCGGTACCTTGGATCAAGCATTAATGGCGGTTATGCCATTTAAACATCAATCATTACGATTATTAGGTCTAAGGCATAAGTTACTCATATTAGATGAAGTTCATGCTTATGATAGTTATATGGTTAAATTATTAGAATCGTTATTGCATTATCACGCGTTACAAGGTGGTAGTGCCATTATTCTTACCGCTACCTTACCCTATTTTTTACGTGAAAAGTTACTCAATGCATTTTATACAGGCTTAACAAATCACCCTCGAGATCTACATTTAAACCATAACTTACCTTTCCCTCTCATAACACAACTAAATCATAATGGTTTAATAGAACAAGCAATAGATACTCGGGATGAAGTCAAACGTCAAGTAAACATTGAATGGATAGATGATATTGATGCAGGTATAAACAAAATCCGCCACACGATAGCACAAGGTAAAATTATCTGCTGGATCAAAAACAGTATTGACGATGCAATTAGTTTGTATCAACAATTGCAATTAAAGTTAGAGATAGATAGCAATAATATATTACTTTTTCATAGTCGTTTTGCTTTTTGTGATCGCCTTGAAATTGAACAAAAAACACTAAAATGGGCAGGTAAAACATCTAACCATAATACTCGCCACGCAAAGGTGATTATTGCAACTCAAGTTATTGAACAATCGTTAGATCTTGATTTTGACGAGATGATTAGTGATATTGCCCCAATTGATTTATTGATACAACGTGCCGGCCGTTTAAGACGCCATGTACGAGATCAACAAGGTAATGTTAAACCTTTTGATGAAAAAACTCAGCCTTATGATGATCGTGGACAACCCATTTTAACTGTACTTGCGCCACATTGGCAGGACGATCCCCAAAAAGATTGGCTTGATAATCCAATCTTTCGCAATACCAGTTATGTCTACCCTAACCATGCTTATTTATGGTTTACCCAAAAAATATTACTGACTCAACGCGTTATCAAAATGCCTGAAGATGCCCGATTGTTAATTGAGTCAGTTTATGCACAAGATATTGAACCACCAACAGGATTACAGGAAGCCTTTTATTCTGCACAAGGGAAATCACTTGGCCAAGCTTCGATCGCAAATCAAAGTTTATTAAAGCTTAATGATGGGTATAATCGAATCTCTTGCAACGGATGGGAAAAGAGTGTCGAACTATCTACCCGACTATCAGAAGATAACGTCGATCTGTATTTAGCTTATAAGCTAGAAGATAAAATAATACCTTATTGCACCAATAGTGAATATGCGTGGGAGCAAAGTCGTGTTCCGCTAAGCATTTCAAAATGGGAAAAAATAAAAAAGGCTATCCCACAACTTGATCAACAAAGCTTAGAAAAGATTAGACTGCAAATACATAGACCTCAAGCCATTATTATCTTAATTGAACAAGGTAAAGACTCAATTTTTTACTCAAAAGAGATAGGATTTTATGCAAGTTAATTACGTATATATTTACTAATAATATGATTAAAAATCAAACTAAAAATTTGGTGGAATTTTACTTTTTTATTTTAATTATATAACCATTAGCGATAATTAGTCTGCTCCCTATATGTGTGGGAATAAACTGAGTTAGAAAACGGTATTTCCGTCGAAATGCCGCTGTTCCGTGAACACTAAAGATAATTAATTTTTGTAAAAAAGTTTCAGGTAACTATACGTTTCAGTATAAATATCTTAAAAATAGATAAGAAACAAAAAAATTGATTATCATTATTCAATTGAAAAGAAAGTTGGATGCACTTACCGCCTATACAAGGAATATTAAGTATTGTTAACTAAACTCAAAATATTACTTATTGCCGTTTTTGCTTGATGACTGTTTTTCCAACAAGTTGAACCTGTTAATAACGCACCTTTGTTAAGGATTTCATCTAAACTAGCATTACGCAATTTACCGAAAGAATCGAAGTTCATCTCTTCAAGTCTTTCAATAATTTTGGCACCCACGAATTTAAGCTCCATCAATTGCTGTCGTTCTGTTTCTGTAAAGGCCATATTATTCTCCTTACATATACTTTAGTGGGGTTTAAAAGAATGTTACTGATTATTGAATTGGTGGAGCCAAGGGGGATCGAACCCCTGACCTCAACGCTGCCAGCGTTGCGCTCTCCCAGCTGAGCTATGACCCCAAATAAAAAGGGATAAAACTGCGGCTAATAATATGCAACTAAATAATAAGTGTCAATCGATTTGATATTATTTGTTTGAAAAACAGCCAAATAAAACTCTGCCCATTGATGGCAGAGTTTACATAATTAACGCAATATTGAAGGTTGATCTGCACCTTCTGCTTCAATTTTAGGTGGCATAAAGTGTTCACGTTTTACGCCCAATTTAAGTGACATATACGCAGCCACATAAATTGATGAGATTGTACCAAGCACAATACCAACGCCTAATGTTTCAGAGAAGCCTTTTAACATTGAACCACCAAAGATATACAGAATAACGACCACTGCAAGAGTTGTACCTGATGTCATTAAAGTACGATGCAATGTCTGTGTTAACGAGATATTAATAACATCGTAAGGTTCTGCTCGGCGAATCTTTCTAAAATTCTCGCGAATTCGGTCGAAAACAACTATGGTATCGTTAAGAGAATAACCAATAATCGATAACATCGCAGCAATGATTGTTAAATCAAGTTCTCGTTCAAATAGCGATAAATAACCTGCGGTGATGATAACATCATGCGCTAAAGCCACAACTGCACCTGTACCGAATCGCCACTCAAAACGAAAGGCAATATAGATTAAAATACACACTAATGCGGCACAGATTGCCAAAACACCATCTTGCGCAAGTTCAGAACCAACAGTTGGACCAACAAATTCAATCCGTTTAATTTGAGCTTCTGCATCAATATCTTTATGGATTAAATTAGAAATTTTTGTGCCTAGTGCATTATCAATAGCGGATGAGGCACTATCATCTTCTTGCTTGGCCGAAGGTAATCTAATGATGATATCTTTACTACTTCCGTAATATTGTACTATCGGTTCGTGATAGCCAGCATTGCGTAAGCTGTTACGAAGGTCATCAAGGTTAACGGCTTTTGTTACGGTGAGCTCGACAGTTGTACCGCCAGTGAAATCTTGTCCTAGATTAAATCCTTTAACAAAAACAACCACAAACGATGCGACAACTAATAACATTGAAATAACAAAAGCAATAAAGCCAAATTTTAAAAAGTCGAGGACTCTGCGACCATGATTTAATTCTCTAACATCATGATTTTGTTGTTTAGTAATACTCACAATAAACCTCTAAATTGATAACTTATTAACGCGACGACCGCCATAAATAAGATTGGCTAATGCACGAGTACCGACAATCGATGTAAACATCGATGTTACAATACCGATGCCTAATGTAATGGCAAAACCTTTAATTGATCCTGTACCAACTGCATAAAGAATAACAGCAGTAATTAAAGTGGTCAGGTTGGCATCAAAAATACTGCTCCAAGCGCCTGCGTACCCTTCGTTAATCGCATGCTGAACGCCACGTCCATTACTAAGCTCTTCTTTTATTCGTTCATTAATCAGTACATTGGCATCAACAGCCATACCCACAGTTAATACTATACCTGCGATACCAGGCATGCTTAGCGTTGCCCCAGGAAGTAAAGACATTGCACCAACAATTAAAATTAAGTTTGCAACTAATGCAAGGCTAGCAAACACGCCAAACAGACGATACATCACTAGCATAAAGATAACAGAAATCGCTAACCCCCATGCGCAAGATTCTAGACCTTGGGTGATATTTTCTTGCCCCATTGATGGCCCTACTGTTCGCTCCTCAATAATTTGAATAGGTGCAATTAATGCCCCTGCTCGTAATAATAGTGATAAATTTTTAGCTTCATCAATATTACCAATACCGGTTACTTGAAAACGATCACTAAAAATACCCTGAATAGTCGCTACGTTAATAACACGTTCTTGCTTTTCAAGTATTGGTTTGTCGTTTTCATCACGCTTACCGGTGTCTTTGTATTCAACAAATAAAGTTGCCATCGCTTTATGAAGATTTTTTTGGGTAAAATCAAACATCCTTTTACCGCCTGAACCATCAAGTGTAATAGCTACTTCGGGTTGGCCATATTGATTAACCCGATATGAAGAATCGGTAATATGATCCCCTGTTAATACAATACGTTTATACAGTAGTACAGGACGACCACTTTCCATATACTTAATTTCGGAACCATAAGGAATGCGCATATCACCATTTAGAATAGCAGGCAAATTAGGTGTACTCTCTTCGTTAACTTGTCTAAATTCTAATGTTGCCGTTGCTCCCAAAATACGCTTGGCTAATGCGGTGTCTTGTATGCCGGGTAATTCAACAACAATGCGATCTGCCCCTTGACGTTGAACAATTGGTTCAGCAACACCGAGTTGGTTAACACGATTACGTAGAATGGTAGTGTTTTGTTGTACAGCATCATTTTTCGCTTGTTGTAAACGTTGTTCACTGACATTGATGACAACACTGTTGTCGCGTTGAGAGATCACTTTGTAATCTTGTATTCCATTGATCTTAGTAATGGCTTTATTGCGATCTTCAGTATTATCAAATTGCATTACAATTTGCTGATTACTATCTTTACTTATCGTTTTATAATTTAACTTGCTATTAGTAAATTCAGCTTTGATGTTTTCGATAGATTGTTCAGTGAGTTTACTTAGTGCTGTGGTCATATCGACTTCCATTAAGAAGTGAACGCCACCACGCAAATCAAGACCCAGTTTCATCGGTTCTGCACCTAACACAGTAAGCCATGCAGGCGTTGCTGGCGCTAAATTTAATGCAACAGTATACTCTTCACCCAATGCTTCAGATATAAGTTCTTTCGCTTTAAGCTGGGTATCGTTATCGCCAACACGAATTAAAATTGATTTATTTTCATAAACCAATGATTTCGGTTCGATATGATTATCGGCCAAAAGTTTTTTGACCTTATCTTGCATAGCAACATCAATTTCAGCAGTCTTTGAACCTGAAATTTGTATAGCGGGATCTTCACCATAAATATTTGGAAGTGCATAAAGAAGGCCGAGGCAAATAACAACGACCAACATAATGTACTTCCACAAAGGATAGCGGTTTAACACGACATATTCTCTTGTGGGATTAGGTAATTAATACAATGAACGATAATAGATAACAGCCTATTATAGTGATTTCATTGTTCCTTTTGGTAAAACTGATGTAATAAAGTCACGCTTGATCACAACTTCAGTCGTATCGTTTAATTCTAGCGCGATGTAACCATTTTCGTTAACTTTTGCTACACGACCTATAAGCCCGCCATTGGTTAACACTTCATCACCTTTTGAAATTGATGCCATTAAATCACGATGTGCTTTAGCACGTTTTTGCTGTGGGCGCATAATCATAAAATAGAAAAATAAACCAAACACAACTAACATAATTGGCATAAAATAGTCGCCACCTGGTTGGCTACCATCGGCTGCATAGGCATTAGAGATTAAAAAATCCATACTGGTCCTCTTGTTTCAAACTAAATTTTTAAAGGTCGGAATTATAACACAATAAATAAATCTGTTATTAACTATTTCTTGTCAAAAAGTTTCAGAAAAGTATGCGTTTTAGTATAAAAAGTGTTTTAAGCTACTTTGGTTAATATAACTCCGCCAATCAAGCGATGATCGCGGATAAACGTTAATTACGTAGTTAAATATTGCGCCATGCTAACTAAGTTAAATAACCATTTAGGGTAAATGCCACAAAGCAGTGTCAATAAGGCACATAATACGATGATTAACTCGCTTATTCTAATATCCTGCCATTTTAATTTAATCGAAGCTCCACTTAACATTTGTCCATCACGACAAGGTGGCCTAATATAAAGATTGATAATTAAACGAGCATAAAAGTAAAGCCCCAATGCACTACCAATAACTACAGCGGCAACTAACCACCATAATTCCGCAGTTACGCCTAATAACACCAGTAAAAATCGCCCAACGAAACCCGCAGTTAGTGGTGTCCCTGCTAAAGATAAAAACCCAATACCCATCGCTAATGCAAGAATTGGTCTGCGCCAAAATAGTCCTGAAAGATCAATTTCGTTTTCATGATCTTGCAGTTCGTTAGAATGCGAATCTAAACTGATCGCACCTAATATACAGATATTAGCTAAAATATACCCAATTAGGTAAACGCCAATGGTTTCTAATGCAAGTACTTGATATTGGACAGCAATTAAAGCCGTAAATAAATAGCCGAAATGCGCTATTGATGAATAGGCAAGTAATCGCTTTAAGCTACTTTGCTTTAACGCCAATAAATTACCCCACAAAATAGAACAAAAAGCCATAATCACTAAAATAATACGGATAGTTTCATTATTAACGATCGGTGCCAATAGAAATAGCCTTGCGATGGCACAGAAAATCGCAACTTTTCCAACTGTTGATAATAATAAGGCGACAATCGTTGGCGCGCCTTGATAAACATCCGGCAACCAAAGTTGAAATGGTACTAGTGATAATTTAAAACCAATACCAACCAACATTAAGCAAACACCCATCAGTAATAATGTGCTTAGGTAAGGCATCGTTGAGAGTTGATAACTTAAACCACTAAAAGTGAGCTCTCCAGTAGTTGCATAATAAAAGGCAATGCCCATCAATAGAAATACACTGGCAACAGCAGATAAAATCATGTATTTAACTGCGGCTTCTAATGAATGAGTTTGTGTATATTGATAACCAATTAGTCCTACAAATGGAATAGATAATAGTTCAATCCCAATAAAAAGGGCGATTAAATGGCTAGCGTATACTAGTGTTACACCACCTAATGCCATAAAGAGCAAAATCAAATAAAATAATCCGTGCTGAATCTGCTCTTGTTTAAACCAGCGATAAGCAAAACATGCAACTGCAATGGATATCATTAAAATCAAACTGGTATAAAGTAAGCCATAGCCATCACAGGTAAAAAGTGCGGTAATATGGCGCGCTTTCCATTCATCCTTTGGACTACCATCAATCTTTGAATTATCATCAATATTAGAGTGAGTATCGATATCTGTCGCTGTATTATCAATCTTACTGTTGTCGAGATTACTATCAATACTTGTATCTTCACTTCCACTTGATGAGCCTATAGCGTCATTAGGTACAGTATCAATTGCGATTGTTTCTTCACTTGCTGTATTTAGTTCTTTAGTTGGCTCAGAAACTGATACCGATATTTGCATATTGTCACTGCTGATATCAGTAATAGTCTGAGTACTAAGTGAAATTTTATAGCCAATCACTGCAGAACAGATCAACGCACAAACTAATCCACATACCGTTAAAATAGTGCAACCTCTGGTGCTTATTTTAAAAACAAATAGTGAAAATAACAAAACAATGATCGAAAAGCTTAATACAAAAATTGGCGATAAAGCTATCATAGATTATTACTCTCCCACTCGCTCTGTGGCTATGTATTGTTGTGTTTGATTCACGACAGAATAAGACATATCTAAAACCACTTGAGGATACAAACCAATAAAAATAAGGACAATTAAGATGCTCGATAATAATAGAAGATCTTTCTTGCTGAGTAGATGTTTTGTGGCAACACCTTTATCAATAACGCCATAAAAAATTGGCTGCATACGTACAATAAATGATATCGACAGTAATAATAAACCAATGACTAACAAAATTGTATAAAATGAAAAAGTGTTATAACTACCAAGTAACATCATATAATTACCAACAAAATTAGCAGTACCTGGAATACCTAATACCGCTAATATAAAATACAGGGTAAACGAAGATAGATAAGGCACCCGCTCTTTAAGCCCAACAAATTGACTTATATTTCGTGTTGAATAGCATTCAACTAGCAATCCACTAATGATAAACATGCCAACTATTGCTAAATTGATGGCTATCATTTGAATAACCACGCCTTGATAAGCAATAACTGAACCACTATAAATAATTGCCGTCACAAATCCCATTAATGCGATATGAATATAAGCAATGAGTTTTTTTATATCTGTTTGATTAAATGCAACTAACGCAGCATAAATAATTGTAAGCAAAGCAAGAACCAACATAATTGGCATAATCATGATGGAAGCATTAGGAAATAGTGGTATAACAAAACGCAGTAAACCAAATGCAGCTGTATTGAGTAATAAACCACTGATCATCATTGAGCCTGTTGTTGAAGATTCGATATTGGCTTCAATAAACCAGCTATGAAAAGGAACAAAAGGAATACGCACAATAAAAGCCGCTAAAAATCCTAGCATGAGTAAAAATTCGGTATCACTTGAAATTGGCGTTTTTGTTAATACCTGATAATCAAACGTCCAATGCCCTGTTAAGTTCCAGTTAGTTAAGGCTAATGACACAATTGAGATTAACATAAGTAAACTACTCAATTGGGTATAAATCAAAAATTTGCTGGCACCGTTAAAACGTAATTGTGAGCTTGAATCTCGTCGTCCCCATAGTGAAATTAAAAAATAGATAGGTATTGCGACCGCTTCCCAAAAGAAGAACATTAAAAATAAGTCAGTGATGACAAATAACATCATAATGGCTGATGTCATAAATAATAGACATAAGTAAAATAGACCAAGATTGTTTAGGCTTTCTTTACTAGAATAAACAATTGTCAATAACACAATAAATAGTGTTGAGGTGATAACAACCATTGATAGACCATCTAAAACAAGATGAAAATGAATACCTAACAAAGGGATCCAGTCTAGGTTCACTTCCTGTACCCAATTTGTCCCTTGATTCAACACATTTATGGCATCTATCCAAAATACTATCGCCATCAATAATGTCATGCAAATTGTGATAAACGCTACAATTATTGGTAGTTTTGACCAGCGCATTTGTACATCGACGGAAACAACGCCCCTTTGTAAACATACATGGCATAACCAACCAATAAATCCGCCTATTACAGGTAAAAAAACAAGCCATAATAACATGAATGATTACACCTTTATTAAATAAAAATCAGTAACATTAATATGATAATGCTACCTATAACCATCGAGACCATATACCACCGAATTTGCCCATTTTCGAGATCAACGATGAACGAGTTTACTTTTTTGATTCCTCTCATTATCCAATCATCCCATAATGCTAAAGGGTCTTTTTTTAACAAATGGGCCAAATAGACATAAGGTTTAACAAATAGTGTGTTCAACAAATAATCATAATGCCAATCACTATTACATAAGCGTAAAAAGTATTTTACCATTGGCGTATTTATAATCTCGTGTACTTCACTATTTGGGCGTACATATAAAATATAGGCAATAAGAAAACTTAATCCTGTCACCGCCGCCAACAGTAGCTGAAAGGGTAACTGCCCATTGGTATCTAACTCAGCGATTGGAATGATGCCGCGAATTGGTAATGGAAAATAGATAAACAATGCTGTGCTAAATATCGATAATATAAAAATTGGGCAAAAACTTATCCATTTAGTTTCTGTAAAATCATGCTTTTTGGATTTATGGTAAAATACCATGGAAATTAAACGCCAAATACCTAAGCTGGAAAGTAAAATACCGAGTAAACCAATGGTTCCAGATATCAATTTATCTTGAGCCATTAAGCCCAATATAATATCCCCTTTGATATAAAATGATGACGAAATCCAAGGCATAGCACTCAATGACAGCATAATTAACAAAAAGACCGCGTATAACATTGGAAACGATTTAATTAAACCACCAATTTTGCTTATATCACGTTCGCCCTGACATTTTTTGATTAAAATTGATGAAGCTAAAATCAGCAATGTGCTTGTTATGGAATAATTAATTAAGCAATTAAGAGACAAGCTCCAACTCTTGGTTGAAAAGGCATAAAATAGATAGCTAATTTGCGCTAAATTGATATAGGTGATAATTCGTTTAATATCATACTGCACTAAGGCGATCGTGCTAGCAAACAATATGGTTAATGATGATATTATCGATATAATAGCAAGGACATCGCTCGACATCATAAACAAATTACTAAGTCTTAAAACTAAATATACTCCAGCTAAAATCACTGTTGAAGATTGTAACAAAGCTACCGCAGGCATTGGTGCTAATGTTGTTTCGGCAAACCATGAATGCATAGGAAATAGTGCAGACTTACTCATTGCACCAAGGAACAACATTAAAGTTATCCAAAATATGATGTCTGAGTCAACGGCCAAGTTATCATGTGCTTGCGCCAATACATCATGAATATTTAATGTTTCTAATGTTTGATACAATAAAAATATGCCAATAATTAGAAAGATATCAGTTAAATGCATAATGATAAAGGCTTTTGCAGCAGCATAACCATTTCGAGCTTGTTTATAGTAGATACCGATAAGTAAGTAAGTACTTAGACTCACGCCTTCCCAGCCAATTAACATAACAAATAGATTATCAACTAATATGATGGTTAATATACTGGCAATTAATAAATTACTATAAGCATAAAAAGTATAAATATCCTTTCTTGACGTTAAATAGCAAGCCGCAAAAAAGTAAATCAAAAAACCAAAGAATGATATTAAAACTAAAAATGTTAGTGATAAACCATCCAATATTAAAGCAATCGGCACCGAAAATTCACCCACAGAAAACCATTTCCATAATGGTCTAGAATAAACTAAGGCCATGTCAGGTACCGTGTTTGAACTAAAATCAATATAAGAAAATAGAGTAATTAATACAATGATCAGCATCGTAGTAATGCCTATAATCATCACATTAATTGTTCGAATATGTCTCCCTAGCAAAACCAATATTAAAAAAGAGAGCAAGGGAACAATAATAGTTAAATAAAGTAAATTCATCCTTTCATTTCACTCAATGAGTCAATATTAAAGATTTTTCGACGGTAGAACAGTTTCATCATTAATGCAAGACCAACGCAAACCTCTGCTAAGGTTGTTATTACCGCTAATATTGCCAGTACTTGTCCATCGGATTGTTGCCAATAGCTACTTGCCGCAAATAATGCAACTATCGCCCCATTGTTCATAATAATCAGACTGAGTAATAAAAAATAGAGATGACGCCGAATCATTATTCCTAGTAGTCCAATCACAAATAAAATAGAAGCCAAAATAAGGCTGTGCATAAGTGGAATCATATTATTTCTCCGACATAAGCCGATGCATAAAATGGTAAGCAATCACTGCTGCACCCAATAATAAAAATATCGCTAGTTCAGCCATTAAAATGTAAGCATATACAGACATTTCATGCATTAATTCATGAGACTCTTTCAGTTCTGAATAGTTAGCATTTACTACGCCATAAATAAGAGCCACAAGTAAAATAAAAGCTAAAATTAGTGGCCCTAACCAAATTTTAGGGCTGATACCCCGTTTATTGTTTTCTACATTATCAACGCTAATTTTCAGAACGGATGCGACAAGTAAAAAAAGTGTCACCGAGCCACCAATAAATAATAGGATGTACAAAAAAGTAGAAATATACGTTGCAAGCAGAATAAATATCAAGGCCGATGCAAAAAGTGAAATACCAAGGTATAAGATTGCTTTATCAATCCGTAAACTACTAATCACTTTTACACTGGCAAAAACAGCAATAATCGACGCAATATAAAAAACAGCGATCATTAAATAATCCAATATGTATTGATAATGCTTTAGTATATACCCAAATGATATTAAGATACAGTTTACAAACACAGTGTTCATCGAAAATTAAACTCGTTAAGCTGTATTGTCTTGAACATTTCACGATTAAGAGAATATTATTATTTCTTGATTTTTTGATAGTAAATATAATTAAAACAACTAAAAAAAATAAAAACCATAAAATTTTATTATTTAAATTCAAAGCAACATTGTTATAAAGTATATAACTTACGCACATTAACCAATAATTATACCTATCCCATTAATTTATCATTTGGGTCATGCAGCTTAAAGATGCTTAGGCATAATAAAATCGAAGACGAGAAAATCATGAATCATAAATATTCCTCAATGCGAAGTAATGTCAATATGTTAGGCACTTTACTGGGCAATGCGATAAAACGCGCCACTGGCAATGAAACCTTTGATTTAGTTGAAAAAATAAGAAAACTATCAAAATCAGCTCAACAAGGAAACACCCAAGCACATAATGAGCTACTCAAACTAATTGAAAACCTTAATGATGATGATTTATTACATGTTGCACGCGCATTTAATCAGTTTTTAAATTTAGTCAATACGGCTGCTGAATATTATGGTATTTCTCCCCATGGAGAAGCATCTAGTAGCCCGAAAAAAATGACTGAATTATTTAGTACACTTAAAAATCTTAATTTTTCAACTCAAACTATTATAGAAGCGATTAATAAGTTATCGATTGAATTGGTGCTAACTGCACACCCGACCGAAATTAATCGCCGAACCATGATAAATACTTATACGGCTATTAATAACTGTTTATCTCAACTGGATCATGATGATTTAGCCGACTATGAAATAGAACGAATTATGCGCCGCTTAAAACAGTTAGTTTGTCAGGCATGGTATACCGATGAAATCCGCAAAAAACGCCCTACCCCCATTGATGAAGCAAAATGGGGTTTTTCGGTCATTGAAGATAGCTTATGGGAAGGAGTGCCTCTATTTTTGCGTGAGCTTAATGACCAGTTAGTAGATGCTTTTGATGAGCAATTACCAGTTGATCATGTGCCTATTAAATTCACCTCATGGATGGGCGGAGATCGTGATGGTAATCCAAATGTGACAGCAAAAGTGACCGAAAAGGTCATGCTACAAGCTAGATTAAAAGCCATTGAGTTATTTTTAGCCGATATTCAAATACTTGTTCGTGAACTTTCAATGACGGAATGTAGTGATTCAGTTATTGATCTGTTAGATGAAAAAAACAAAACCGTTTCCGAGCCCTATCGAGCTGTAATGAAACAGTTACGAACACGTTTAATTAACACTCATAATTATATTGAAGCTTTGCTGAATAATGAACGAGTATTACCACCTAGTGATATTTTAATTAAAAATGAACAATTATGGATACCGCTTTATACCTGTTATGAGTCATTAATTGATAATGGCATGTCAACCATAGCCCATGGTCCATTACTTGATACTTTACGACGCATAAAAAGTTTTGGTTTACAATTAGTCAGATTAGATATTCGCCAAGACAGCTCTGTACACACCGAGGCGCTTGACGCATTAACTACAGAACTTAATTTAGGTAGCTATGCAAAATGGTCAGAGAAAGAAAGACAAGCATTTTTATTAACAGAGTTACAATCTAATCGACCATTATTACCTTATAACTGGCAACCAGATCAAATGGTCCAAGAAGTATTAGATACTTGTCGTGTAATAAAAAAAGCTGGCGAAGAATCGATTGCCTCTTACGTAATATCAATGGCTAAAGCCCCTTCTGATATATTAGCCGTTTACTTATTATTGAAAATTGTTGATTGCCAAAAATATATTCCAGTTGCACCGTTATTTGAAACATTAGAAGACTTAAATAACGCAAAATCGGTGATGCAAAAACTGTTGGATATTCCTTGGTATCGCAATAAAATTCAAGGTAAGCAGATGGTGATGATAGGCTACTCTGACTCGGCTAAGGATGCAGGGACACTCGCAGCATCTTGGGCACAATATCGATCTCAAGAAGAATTAGTTAACTTATTTAAAAAATATAATACTAATTTAGTGCTATTCCACGGGCGAGGAGGTTCAATAGGTCGAGGTGGAGCGCCAGCGCATGCCGCACTACTTTCGCAACCTCCAGGATCATTAAAAGGCGGGCTTAGGGTGACAGAACAAGGCGAAATGATTCGTTTCAAACTTGGTTTGCCAGAAGTGGCACTCAGCAGTTTAATGCTGTATACATCAGCAATTTTACAAGCCAACTTATTGCCACCGCCAGCACCCAAACAAGCATGGCGCGATATAATGGATAAAATGTCAGAACTTTCATGCAATTGCTATCGTAGTTATGTACGAGAACGTGCTGAATTTGTTGATTATTTTAGAGCAGTAACGCCAGAAGCTGAATTAGGTAGATTACCACTTGGTTCCAGACCACAAAAACGCCGTACGGGCGGTGGTATTGAAAGTTTACGTGCTATCCCATGGATTTTTGCTTGGACACAAAACCGTTTAATGGTACCGTCTTGGCTTGGTGCTGGTAGTGCACTTAGAGCAGCAATTGCAGATGGTAAACAAAATCTTCTTAAAGAAATGTATCACAATTGGCCTTTTTTTAATTCCCGATTAGGTATGCTTGAAATGGTCTATGCCAAAGCGGCACCAAACATCCACGAATATTATGAACAACGTTTAGTTGATCCTGCTTTATGGCCATTAGGCGAAGAGTTAAGAAGTTTGTTAACCCAAGATATCAATACCGTGCTAACCATTACTGACGATATTAGCTTAATGGCTGATTTACCGTGGATAGCACAGTCGGTGGCTTTGCGTAATACTTATATTGAACCATTAAATTTATTACAGGCTGAGTTATTAAGTCGTTCACGAAAATACAACGATAACGAGAATATCATAGTAGAACAAGGATTAATGATTACTATTTCTGGAATTGCAGCTGGTATGCGAAACTCAGGATAAAAAAGATCAATGCTTTTTCTGTTGTTAACAAAGAACTCGCTTTTCAACGAGTTCTTTGATCTGCTTGATGTATAAAATAGCCAAAGCTATTGCCCAATGCCGAAAAAACTCAAATGATCTAAATCTAACCATATCAAATATAAATGCCTTCGGCCAAACAAGCAACGGTCTTATTTACGATACAAAACGGTTAAAAAAACATTGATTTTATTGAAGTTTTTATTTTTGTTTTTTAATAAAAATCATTTACTTATGTAATATGAGGCAAAAAAACAATTTCTGATAATAGATGATATATCAAGAGGGAGACCAAAAAGAAGTGTATTTATAATAGCCCAAAAAACACCGATATTTTTGCCACTAGACAGGTATAAATTGATAAAACAACTATCCAAAAATATCGCCATTATGACTAATCAAACACAGTGCATTATTATCAATAATAAACAAAAATGTATGTTAGACGATAGCATATTTATAAACCTTTTTGATAGCATCTCAATAAACAATAAACCTCGAATTATATCGAGGTTTGTCATCAATCTGAAAAAGCACAATGCTTTTTTATTTTTTAGGTAATAACTGTTCTAAATAAGCTTTAGCGTCTTGATCCCCTTGCTCGCTAGCTTTAGTAAACCAATAGATAGCACGCTCTTGATCTTTATCAACACTTTCACCTTCTAGATATTTAACGCCCAAATTATATTGAGCATCAACGCTGCCTTGCTCTGCAGCTTTTAGGTACCATTCAACGGCTTTTTTCTCGTCTTTAGCAACTCCACCGCCTACATCATACATCACGCCAATATTATATTGAGCATCAGCATTGCCGGCTTGTGCAGCTTTAGTAAACCAATAGGCTGCTTGCGTATTATCGGGTTTCGTTCCCGTTCCTGTTGCATACATAATGGCTAAATTATACATAGCTAGCACATGCCCTCGTTCTGCCGCTTGTGTATAAAAATAGCTGGCCGCCATATAATCTTGAGTCAAACCATCGCCATTTTCTGACATTAGTCCTAAATAATATTGTGCTTCTGGAATATTATCTTTCGCAGCTTTGCTAAACCAGTCCGCTGCAGTCATGCGATCTTCGGGTACGCCATCACCAAAAAAATAGATCATACCCAGATTTAAATAAGCATCATAAATACCTTCATTACCTGCTTGTGTAAAATAGTCAATTGCCGTTAATGTGTTTTTTTCTACACCCTCACCTTCTTGATACATTAAAGCTAAATTATATTTAGCCAATGCATAATTTTGATCAGATGCTAATTTAAAATATTTAACTGCTTCGTTTAAATCACGATTGGTTCCCAATCCGCTTTGATACATAAATGCTAAATTATTTTGTGCTTTGGCAAGTCCTTGCTCTGCTGCTTTTTTATACCAAAAAAAAGCACGAACATCACTAGCTTCAACACCCAATCCTTGTTTATAAATACCACCTAATGAGTACTGAGCTTCTGCATTTCCTTTTTCTGCAGACAAGCGTAAAGACGGGAGCAGTGACTCTGACTCCTTAAGCTTTAATTGCGTATCGTCAGATTGGGTCCTATAATTTGTAGCCATTGCACCATAAGAAATAGATAATAATAGTACTAATAAAATTCGATTTTTTTTCATATTTTTTAATTATAGTGACATTAATAATAATTATACATAAATGTAGCCAAAGGGAATAGCGTTTGTTTAATACCTATTCAGTGTGAAATTATATTTTTTTATCAAGCTGTATCACTTTATTTTCACTTTAATAAACAATATATTAAACTATAAACCAAGTTCATCCCAAATTTCATCAATCCGAGCAACAACTTTAGGATCTTTCTTGATAACTTTTCCCCATTCACGATTGGTTTCACCCGGCCATTTATTGGTCGCATCCAACCCCATTTTAGAGCCCAATCCAGAAACCGGTGAGGCAAAATCTAAATAGTCGATAGGTGTATTATCAATAAAAGTGGTATCACGCTGCGGATCCATGCGTGTTGAAATAGCCCACATAACATCTTTCCAGTCACGGGCATTAATATCATCATCACAGACAATCACAAATTTTGTATACATAAATTGCCTTAGATAAGACCAAACCCCCATCATGACGCGTTTAGCATGACCTGGATATTGTTTTTTAATTGTCACAATCGCAATACGATATGAACATCCTTCGGGAGGTAAATAAAAATCGACAATTTCAGGAAATTGTTTTTGTAAAATCGGTATAAAGACCTCATTCAACGCAAGTCCCATTACCGCGGGTTCATCTGGCGGCCTACCAGTATAGGTTGAATGATAAATCGCATCTTTACGACGAGTTAAATGTGTCACGGTAAATACGGCAAATTGCTCAACTTCATTATAATAACCGGTGTGATCGCCATACGGGCCTTCTGATGCTAATTCATTAGGATCGATATAACCTTCAAGCACAATTTCTGCACTAGCTGGAACGTCTAAATCGTTTGATAGCGATTTCACCACTTCGGTTCGACTACCACGTAATAACCCAGAAAAAGCATATTCGGATAAAGTGTCTGGCACGGGTGTCACTGCACCTAAAATGGTTGCAGAATCGGCGCCAATCACAACGCTAACAGGGAATTTTTGGTTAGGATTTTCTTGTTGCCACTCGGCAAAATCAAGCGCCCCACCACGATGTGAAAGCCAGCGCATAATTAATTTATTTTTACCTAAAAGCTGCAAGCGATAAATACCCAAATTTTGCCGATCTTTATAAGGACCTTTAGTAATAGTCAGTCCCCAAGATAACAGCGGTGCTACATCATCGGGCCAGCAATGCATAATAGGTAATCGCGTCAAATCCACTTCATCATCCTTAAAAATCACCTCTTGGCAGGGAGCTGATGAACGATGTTTGACAGGCATATTAAGCACTTGTTTATATTTAGGTAATATATTAAAAAATTGCCGTATGCCTTTGGGTGGTTCGGGTTCACGCAAAAATGCCAATAACTCACCGATTCCACGCAAAGCTGAAGTATCTTCACGCCCCATACCCATCGCAACACGTTTGGCGGTACCAAACAGATTACATAAAACAGGCATATCATAACCAATCGGGTTTTCAAATAATAAGGCAGGACCTTCGCTGCGTAATACACGATCAGCAATTTCGGTCATTTCAAGATAAGGATTAACAGGAAAAGTAATTCGTTTTAATTCGCCTTGCTGCTCAAGATAATCTAAAAAATCTCTAAAATTTGAAAAATGCATGTATTATTACTCCCTGTTACTGACTCATCTTGAGTTAACCAAATCTAAAAGTCTTTTAATCCTTGATGAAAAACTATCATGCAATTGAATTAGTCAGCATCAAAGTTTTCACTGTAAATAGGTACTTGCTTATTTTGATTACACGCAACAATTTTAGGTAATAGGATTTCAAACTGTTTTTTGTCAATTTCAATAAATTCATCCTGATCAACTTGATAAAATAAATATTGTTCAGATTCATCATCGAATCGGAACGAGGCTAGCCAGTCATTGCGATCATCACTATTTTCATTAGCAAATATCTGAATAATACTATTTTCACGCTTTTCGGGTTGGTCATGCAATTTATAATCAATGATCTTTTCAGCGATTTTAGCGTCATATTCATCAAAAATAACATAATCACTTTGATTGGGTTGGCACTTTTTTATACTTATTTCAGCATGACTGATTGGTACAAAAAAACATAAGCAGGAAAACACAAGAGCAGATAGACTCAATTTCATTTTCGACCTCTTAATTAAGATTTAATCAAACTATGAATTTTACTAATAGCCTCACTGTTATTTGGCGATAAAGTAAGACTGGCAGCCTCATCAATCGTTAGCCATTGATAAGCTAAATGTTCAGTAAGCACAGGTGTTACCTCATTAAGAAGAGGCAGATAAAACCAATGTTCTTTATTTATCTTAACTTCTGGCGCATATCTATGTCTAAATTGAGGAAAAATCTCAAACTCAACGGTATGCTTTGTATCAATTAACTCAAGATGTTGCCCTATAATATCAATGCCTGTTTCTTCAAAAACTTCACGCATCGCAGTATCTAATGGCGATTCATTAGCTTCCATGCTACCTGTAACTGATTGCCAAAAACAAGGATCATCCTTACGCTGCAACATAAGGCAGCGATTTGTTGTCTGGCAGAAAATCACCACTAGAACAGATTCAGGATTTTTGAATTTTTGCATCAAATATCGCTATTTTTTACTTACTTCAATACCCAGTTCAGTTAATGCCGCCGCGTTAGCTGGGCTTGGAGCATCTGTTAATAAACATGCGGCAGCGGTTGTTTTAGGAAATGCTATTACATCGCGAATATTATCGGTTCCACTTAATAACATGCTTAATCTATCTAATCCAAATGCTAATCCTGCATGTGGTGGTGTGCCATATTTTAATGCATCAAGTAAAAAGCCAAATTTTTCACGTTGATCATGTTCATTAATACCTAAAATTGAAAAAACCGCTTGCTGCATTTCACTACGATGAATACGAACCGATCCACCACCAACTTCATAACCATTTATAACCATATCATAAGCATTCGCAACTGCATTTTCTGGATTCTTGATAAGTTCTTCTGGTGTATAGTCTTTTGGTGACGTAAATGGATGATGCATTGCACTTAGTCCTTCGTCGGTTTCTTCAAACATAGGGAAATCAACAACCCAAAGCACTGCCCATTTACTTTCATCAGTTAAGCCTAAATCCTTACCAACTTTTAAACGTAATGCGCCGAGTGCATCACTCACAACTTTATAACTATCAGCACCAAATAATAGAATATCGCCATCTTTAGCATTGGCTCGATTAAGTAGGGCTTCCATTTGTGATTCATTAAAGAATTTTGCTACAGGACTTTGTACGCCTTCTAGCCCTTTATAACGTTCATTAACCTTAATCCATGCCATACCTTTAGCACCATAAACCGAAATGAATTGTGTATATTCATCTAACTGCTTGCGAGTTAATTGAGTGCCATTTGGTACACAAAGTAAAGCTACGCGACCTTTAGGATCATTGGCTGGAGTTGAAAACACTTTAAAATCAACATCTTTAACAATATCAGCCACATCAATAATTTCGAGCGGATTTCGTAAATCGGGTTTATCGCTACCAAAACGACGCATCGCCTCAGCAAAAGTCATGATAGGGAACTTGCCTAAATCGACATTCTTAACATGCAACCAAAGTTCACGAATCATTTGTTCCATAACCTCACGCACTTGTTCGGCTGTCATAAATGAAGTTTCAACATCGATTTGAGTAAATTCAGGTTGACGATCGGCTCTCAAATCTTCATCTCGAAAACATTTTACAATTTGATAATAGCGATCAAATCCTGACATCATCAGCAATTGCTTAAATAGTTGTGGCGATTGTGGAAGCGCATAAAATTCACCTTTATGAATTCGGCTTGGTACTAAATAGTCTCGAGCCCCTTCAGGTGTTGCCTTGGTTAACATTGGGGTTTCAATATCTAAAAAACCATGCTCGTTCATAAATGAACGAACAAACGCAGTAATTTTGGCACGAGTTTTAAAAATCGTTGCCATTTCAGGGCGACGTAAATCAATATAACGATATTTTAAACGCTGTTCTTCACTATTGTTTTGATTGAAATCAAGAGGTAAAACATCGCTACGGTTAAATATAGTCAGCTCAGTGGCCAAAATTTCAACCTCGCCAGTTACCATCTCTTTGTTGATTTGACCTTCAGGGCGAGCTCTCACTTTCCCTTTGATCTGAATACAAAATTCATTACGTAACTCACCAGCAAGTTGATACGCTTGTTGATAATCAGGGTCGAAAAACACCTGAACAATGCCTTCACGATCGCGCATATCAATAAAAATCATACCGCCTAAATCTCGACGTTTATTGACCCATCCACACAATGTTACTTCTTGATTAATATGAGATGCCGTTAACTGACCGCAATAAATTGAACGCATAAAATATCCTGTTTAAGTATCAATCTTTAAAAATAGCGTTTATTATAAAACAAATAAAACCCTTATAAAGGCATTTATTGAGATTTCTTCTTTAATTGTTTAAATATTTTGTGTTGTTATTACCATATTGTTTACTAACGCGTAATTGATGAAACTTGTTTGTTGACGTAAGTAAATTAGGTTATGTATATTAACTACACAATGATAATTGTTGATTACGATTTTAGTGACCATAACTAATTTTATTAACAATAAAATATTCTATGAGGCCATAAGGATGGAAATTTTAAAAGACTATAGAGTACATGCTCTTGCACTAGTCGTTGTTTTAGTATGTGAGTTCATCGGTAAACAATCGATCTGGACTATCTCAGTGTATCCGATGTTATACGCCATGATTATTGGCGGAATAATTAGCCTGCCCAAATTAAAAATATTAAAACTAAAAAATATGAATCATGCTAGTGCTATCATGATAGTCACTTTAATGCTGCTTGTTGCCAAGCTTGGCGTCTCGGTTGGTCCTAAAATTGATATGATTCTAAAAGATGCGAAGTTAGCCTTAATTTTTCAAGAGTTGGGGCATTTTGCCGGCACGATTTTATTAGGTTTACCACTGGCAATGATATTAGGCATGAAACGTGAAGCGGTGGGCGCAACGTATTCAGTTGCTCGCGAACCCAATATCGCGATCGTTGCCGATAAATATGGATTAGATTCTGCTGAAGGTCGAGGCGTTATGGCGATGTATGTTTGTGGCACACTTTATGGTGCTATTTGGATGAGCATACTTGCTAGTGTAATGGCAAAATTAGATATCCTTCATCCTTATGCGTTAGCGATGGGAGCTGGGGTTGGAAGCGGTAGTATGATGGCGGCTTCACTTGCACCAATAAGTGACCTTTATCCTGAAATGGCTAGTGAAATCAAGGCCTATGCAACAACCGCAAACTTAATGTCGAGTATTGTTGGCATTTATATTTATACGCTATTTTCGTTACCTTTTGCCTCTTTCTTATATAACCTTTTTGCCCGCTTACGACGTAACAAAGAAGGATCGCTATCATGAAATGCCTAGAAACAATATTTTTACTGATCTTAGTTGCCATTATTATGGCTGCCGGCAATACTGTAGGTTACAAAATTGATTTTATGATGTCATTACAAGCATTATCAATCTTAGTTGCTATATCAATAGCCGGCTATTTTGTTGGTAAAATTCCACTATTAAACAAATTTCCAGTTATTTTATGGGTATCAGTCGTAGCCGCAGTAGCTTCATCACCAATATTTCCTTATCACGAACAAGTTGTTTCAATGACTGATCAGGTTTCTTTATTGGCTGTTTGTACCCCAGTACTTGCTTATGCAGGACTGGCTATTGGCAAAGATTTAGCATTATTTAAAAGTATCTCTTGGCGAATCATCCCTGTTTCGTTAGCCGTGTTTTCAGGTACCTTTATTTTTGCGGCAATCATTGCACAAATCACCTTGCATTGGGAAGGTGTCATCTAATTTGAATTAGGATTTAACGTATGACGAAAGAAGAACTTAAAAAAAAGGTTTGTAACGCAATAGCAAACCGAAAAGCTGACATCAAAGCGATTGCTCAGTCAATTTGGGTTGAACCAGAACTTGGTTATAAAGAACACAAAACCGCTAAAAAAGTCGAAGAAGCCTTTGAAAAATTAGGTGTGCCATTTAAAAATAAATTGGCTATAACTGGCGTAAAAGGTCGCTTAAAAGGCGGAAAAGGTAGTCAGTACAGCATTGCTGTTATTGGTGAACTTGATGCCATTATTTGTGCAGATCACCCTGCTGCTGACGAAATATCTGGCGCTGCGCACTGTTGTGGGCATAATGCGCAAATTGCCAATATGATGGCAGTCACGATGGGATTAATTGATGCAGAGGCTATGCAATTTTTAGCGGGCGATGTCGTACCTTTTGCGGTACCTGCTGAAGAATATGTTGAAATCACTTATCGCAATCGCTTAATTGAAGAAGGTAAAATCAAATATATTGGTGGCAAACCAGAGCTAATTTCGCGGGGTGAATTTGACGATGTTGATATGGCACTGCAAATACACTTAACTAGCGTACCCAATGACCGCCAAGATGGTTTTATCGAAATATCAACCACCAGTAATGGTTTTATCGGTAAACTGATTAAATATAAAGGCGAAGCGTCACACGCGGCGGCTGCGCCACATGCGGGTGTCAATGCTTTAAATGCAGCAATGATGGGAATGATGGGTGTGCATGCTATTCGCGAAACATTTCAAGAAAAAGACTATATTAGATTCCACCCGATTATTACCCAAGGCGGTGATTTAGTTAATGTGATTCCAAGCG
The DNA here is from genome assembly GCF_013345045.1 of Gilliamella sp. ESL0250. Lineage (NCBI taxonomy): Bacteria > Pseudomonadati > Pseudomonadota > Gammaproteobacteria > Orbales > Orbaceae > Gilliamella > Gilliamella sp. ESL0250. The sequence goes on from NZ_JAAEDV010000004.1 coordinate 189,732, forward strand.
ATGTAAGAATGGAAAGCTATGTACGAGCAGGCAATGTGCCCGCCATGATTGATGCCAATGAACGAATTAATCAAGCACTAAAAGCAGGCGCTATGGCGGTTGGTGCCACCTGCGAAATTAAGGACTTGCCTGGCTATCTACCATTAAATAACAACTCAACGCTTAACGAGCTTTTAAAGCGTAATGCCGAAGAGTTAATTGGTGAAAAAAACGTTTCAGTTGCCCCTCATATGACAGGAAGCACGGATACTGGCGATCTATCCCATATTATGCCTGTTAGCCACCCATGGATTGGTTCAGTTCGAGGTGTTTTACATGGTAAAGATTATACCGTATTTGATGAAGATATGGCTTACATCTGTCCTGCGCAAATGATGGCCTGTACAATTATCGATTTACTTTATGACGACGCAAAACCAGCACAAACACTGATGTCAGAATATAAACCACTCATGACCAAAGAAGAATATTTAACATTCCTGTCTGGCTTTGACAAATAATCTTAATGGCTTGGCACATTGTTGTGCCAAGTTTCTGTTATAATGCTTCTTCATAATTAACCACAATAAACACCCACTATGCAAGAACTGACTGATCAAGAACTGTTTCGTTATGATAGACAAATCACATTGCGTAGTTTTGATATTGATAAACAACAAATATTAAAAAACAGTTCAGCACTGATCATCGGTTTAGGTGGACTCGGCTGTGCGGCATCGCTCTATTTGGCTGCATCAGGTTTAGGTAAATTAACGTTAGTTGATTTTGATACCATATCAAAATCCAACTTAAATCGACAAATCTTATATACCGAAAGAGCTATCAATCAATACAAAGTCGAGGTTGCAAAAGAAGCCTTAACCAATATCAATGCCAATACGTTAATTGAAACAGTGCATCAGCAACTTGACGATGACAAGCTCATTGCGCTTATCAAACAGCATAATATTGTCATCGACTGTACTGATAACTTAATGACACGAGAGCAAATTAACCGTTGTTGTTTTCATGTAAAAAAACCACTAGTTTCTGGAGCAGCAATCCGTATGGAGGGATTATTAAGCGTATTTACTTATCAGCCTGATGAACCTTGTTATCACTGTTTGAGCCGCTTATTTGGTCAAGATCAACTCACTTGTGTTGAAGCGGGTGTCATGGCACCACTTGTTGGCATGTTTGGCACCATGCAAGCCTTAGAAGCCATCAAAGTGCTAACCCAATATGGAAAACCATTAATTGGTCGTGTATTAATGATTGATACAATGACAATGGAATTTAACCAAGTTAAATTTACCAAACAACTTAACTGTCGCATTTGCGGAAATAGTCAAACTAATCAGGTTTCTCAATGAAAATTAATCGCATTATTTTAGCGCCCATGGAGGGTGTGCTTGATTATCAAGTCAGACAACTTTTAACTTCAATTAACCAATTTGATTATTGTGTGACTGAATTTATTAGAGTAACCCATCATAAATTATCTAATCGAACCTTTTATCGCCTATGTCCTGAGCTTTACCATAACGGAAAAACTAAATCTGGCACGCCAGTTCGGGTGCAAATTCTTGGCCAGTCGCCAGAATGGATGGCGGAAAATGCCACTAAAGCTATTGAATTAGGCTCTTATGGTATCGATATCAATTTTGGTTGCCCAGCCAAAACGGTCGTTGGCAGTCACGGAGGCGCTTATTTATTACAATATCCCGAGCAGATATTTAATATTGTTAGCCAAGTAAGGCAAGCAATTGGGGCAACGCATAGATTATCAGTCAAAATTCGCTTAGGGTGGGATAATAAATCACATTGTCACGACATCGCCAGTGCCATTGAACTTGCCGGTGCCAATGAAATTGCTATTCATGGCAGAACCAAAGAAGACGGCTACAAAACCGAAAAAATAGATTGGCAAACAATAGGTCAAATCAAGCAACATCTAAACATACCCGTTATTGCTAATGGTGAAATTTTTTCTATTGAGGATGCAAAAAATTGCATAAACCAAAGCCAAACTAACGATATTATGCTAGGCCGTGGTATTTTAACAATTCCTAACTTAGCTAATATGATTCGAACTGAACAATCAGCATTCAGTTGGCAACAAGTGATGGAAATTTTAATCCACTATGCGACATCCTCCATTGATGACGTTAAACCGCTTTATCATTCTGCACGCATCAAACAGTGGCTTGCTTACTTAAAACAGCACTATGCTCAAGCAGCAGACGTCCTACAAAATATTCGAACACTCAAATCACAGCAAGAGATCAGTGATTTCTTAACGAAGAACAGCCAAAATAACTTCCTTAGGTAATAACAAAATAGCAATTGGTGTTCATTTATTATAACGATGTAGGGGGATAAGGTTTCATAAAAATCAGTCAGAAAAGACATTGATTTTATTAAAGTTTTTTACAAGCTATTCCATCAAAAAACTTTAATAAATCAATACTTTTTTGTGATTACAATTGATTGGGTGCAATGGTTTCGGACGTATTAGCGTTGTTGAACAAAATAAACTTCGAATTTAAACCACAACAACCGCACTCCCAATAAAGCCCCCCAACTACGCTAGGGCGCTGTTCTTTAATAAATTATCCTCGTTTGCACCATCTCCCTCCCTCCACGACCTAAGGATTAAGGGCTAAGAAATAAAAGCTAAGGTGTGGTGCAATAAATGTGCTCGCGGTACGACCCATCTCTAATGCGGACATCACCGCCATAGACAATAAAGTGGACACCGCTATCTGTAGCGTCGCTTGTCCAGCTGGAGTCCCAGAAGCCTATAAAGTTGGAGCCCCCGTCAATGTAATAATGGCCTAAGTCGCCCCACTCCGTGAAAAATCCTGCGCCTATATAACGCGTGTTATACCATGTATTTGACGACGGCGTGGCACCATCTATGCCATCATAACATGGGAACCGATTATCTGAACCACACTTCGCGTTAGTTAACTCCTTGAGCTTTGGCGCACGATAACCCAAACGACCACACCAAGATATTTGGTTAGACCAATAATCCTGTTTAGTACCTCGATGGACAAACCACTGTCTCAACACAAATCCATACCTCACCTCATTCCCACTACTATCTCTACCCACCAACTCAAATGTCTGCGGCAAAGATGGCACGGTTAAAGGGCTAGGATTATCTGACTGCATTTGAGCATCACTTGCCTTAGGGCCCGTTAAGGTTACTCGCGTTACATAACTAGATCTATCATCATCCTCATAAATCCACGCATCCTCTTCCTCACCTTGTTTTGGCAGTCTCCAACTCACCCTAGCTGTTATCCCTCCACGCGAGACTGAAGGCCATGTCAACTGACTGGCATCAACCCCAGCTATGAGTAAATCAAAATACAAACCATCCCCCCCCATTGTTGGAAAATTAAGGCCGTAAGATGACGAACTTGTTGACTGAACTAAAAATCCCTTATTAGGAACCATGCTAGAGGGTTTGAAGACAGAACCATTAGTATTCGGCCTGACAAAACAAATACGAGTACCACCATACGGATTAATATAATACGTCACTGTTTGACTACTAAAATTTCTTGTATTAGGTAACCCGTACTTTGTTTGTAAACCTCCTCCTGTACTACTTAATGTCATCTTATAAGGAACCTTACAAATATCTAATGCTTCACTACGACTTACAGTATTATTATCCGCATCAGTAAAACTCACCGATACACTTCCCGTCGCAGTAACACCATTAGTACCCTGGCCATCCCCATCGTCATCTCCCCAATTACCTTGAGTAATTAAGTCATTTAAACTGACTGTATTTACCGATAATGGCACCACCATGTGTATATCATTAAAAGTAGTTCCATTGACTAGCTTTATCGGATTTCTCGAACTTGATGTGTTAGTTGATGGCTTGAGGGTTCTACCATCCGGCAACTCAATAGCTAATAGATTATCCGTCGAAGTCACTTTAGTTAGTCCACCATCAAACGTTAAATACGGCGCGTTACCCTCAATTTTCCTTGATGTATGCGATGTTAATGCCTGAGAACCCTGCGTGTATGATAATAAAAGCAGTGGTGCAAAGAACAGCGAGAATTTAGTTAATTTAAATAATTTATGTGATTTAGATAACCCAAATAAATTAGATAGGTTAGAGAAGAAAAATGAAAAAGGTAAAAAACTCAACCTCCACAAAAAAAACACCGATATATCCGACGACTTTACTAAACGTGATGATTTCGATAACTTCGGTGATAAAAATAAGAAAAGGGTCTGATTTTGACTATAGTGAAAATAAAAAAGATTTAGGGCGCAGGTTTGGCAAGCCAGATGCCAGATATGATAGTCATGGTAACGCATTTCGATTATCCAGTCAATTAAATTTATGTTTTTATTTAAATTTAAATAAAAACAGCTCAATTAATGAGCACTACTTTATTTTAAAGTGCCTGTATCATATCCTGTTGATTAATAATGCGCTATTTTTTTGTTGAAAATTTGTAAAGTTTTATTAAATAGATAGCTCGTAGAAATAAATAATTATACTTTGTTGAATAAATGCAGCAATTATTGAAAATATTATCATCATAAAAATCAATAATATTACATTGATTTTATTAATAATATGAACATTTTTGTAATGAAGAACAAGCGACAACACGCCAAAAACCCATAATGTATCTACAAATTTATTTTGATAGAAATAAAATGAAATACCAAAATCTAGTAACCGAAATACGTCTAAAAAAGTTTCGTAATGGTATTGCACAAATGCGAAATACATTGAAAAAAACAACTCAATAAAAAATAAACTACACCCCCAATAATGGGGAGAGTAAAAAAAGACACTTTTTTCATCTTATTTCCTTATTAATTTTTACTTAAACGTTCCTATTACCTAAATTTTTAATAAAATTTTAATGATTGTTTGTTGTTAATCAATTCGTTTAATAAAGTGTTTGATCTTAAATCCCATAGAAATCAATGACGCAAAATAAACAACGATTCCAACAATTACCAATGCAAACAATCGCCCAATACGAACCAACATTGAGCCGGTTGACCAGTCAGGTAATAAGTGTGAACCAAACCATAACACAGCAGACATTACTATTACAGCAATAATGACTTTAATCAAAAACCGATACCAACCAGGTTGGGGTTGATAAAGTTGTTTTTTACGCAGTTGCCAATACAATAATCCAGCATTAAAGCAAGCAGCTAAACCAATGGATAGTGAAAGGCCTGCATGCTGTAATGGCCCAATAAAAACGAGATTCATTAGCTGTGTTAAAATTAACGTGACAATTGCAATTTTGACGGGGGTTTTAATGTCCTGACGCGAATAAAATGCGGGTGCTAACACTTTAATTAAAATCAATCCAAGTAGACCGATAGAATAAGCCACTAAGGCTCGCTGTGTCATCAATGTATCATTTAAGGTAAATTGGCCATATTCAAATAACGTTGATATAAGCGGTCGAGAAATAACACCTAATGCAATCGTGCTTGGTAAAGCCAATAAAAAGCAGAGGCGTAATCCCCAATCTAACAACTCTGAATATTGTTTATGATCGCCTTTAGAAAAGCTTTTGGCTAACGATGGCAATAATATGGTACCTAATGCCACACCAAGTACACCGGCAGGGAATTCCATTAATCGATCTGCATAATACATCCACGAAACCGAGCCAGAAACGAGAAATGATGCAAAAATCGTATTAATAATTAATGATATTTGCCCAACAGATACCCCTAAAATTGCCGGCCCCATCTGTTTTAAAACGCGCCAAACACCGCTATCTTTAAGACTAATACGGGGCAATACTAGCATGCCAATCTTTTTTAAATAAGGTAGCTGATAGAGTAATTGCAAAATCCCGCCAACTCCAACCGACACGGCAAGTGCTAATACGGGAGGGTTAAAGTAAGGTGCTAAAAATAGTGTGAATATAATCATACTCACATTGAGTAGTGTTGGTACAAAAGCGGGAACCGAGAAACGATTCCACGTGTTGAGTATAGCGCCAACAAGTGAAGCCAGAGATATAAAAAAGATATAAGGAAAGGTTATACGCAACATGGTCGTTGCAAGTTCAAATTTTTCGGTTGTCTCTTGCATAAATCCTGGTGCTGTTAGCATAATAATAAAAGGTGCTGTGACAACACCAATTAAGGTAACAATAGCTAATACTAGCGTTAATAATCCTGCAATATAAGCAACAAAAGTACGCGTTGCTTCAATACCTTGCTGATTTTTATATTCAGCTAAAATAGGCACAAAGGCTTGTGAAAAAGCCCCCTCTGCAAAAATACGACGTAGTAAATTAGGAAGTTTAAAGGCAACAAAAAAAGCATCGGTCGCCATACCAGCACCAAAAAAACGCGCAATAATGGCATCACGCACAAAACCTAATACGCGAGAGACCATCGTCATTGAACTAACTGTGGCTAAAGATTTTAAAAGATTCATATTCAATTTATATACAAAGTATACAGCCTAAAACCGATAATTGAGCATAGTCTACAAACTATTACTTTAAATCACCATGCTTTTTTCAATAAACTTAGCTTTTTACAAATCAAACTGATAGTTGATATTTTTGCAAAAGTAATGTGTTGTGTATCACCTTGATAAGCTTAGGTATCCAACTACCATTCAGAGCCGATCACGAATTTTCTGCAAAATGAGGACATATTGTAGGTAGCCTTAATAGATAGGAATATGTTAATTAATAACAAAAATAGCTATTAAACTTTTATGTTGATTAGGTTAGTTTAGTATTTTACTCACAAACTACATTCTATTTTTAAAACCAAGTAGTCAATATGTAATTTTATGATCGTACTTACAATTAACAAAAAAATGTAACTAAAGTGAATAATAGCTCGCAAATTAATCCTAATACCGTTTAAACGATATTCAAGATCAATGAGTACAATACTTAGCTACATGCGTATTAACGTTAGTTTAAAGATAAACTTATCTACAAGAATTGTAGTGTAAAAAAGCTTCAGATAAAAGCGTGTTTAAGTATAAAAATATAGCGATTTGCGTTATTTACCAGCATAATAAATCTGTGTTAAATTATCATCCCGAATAATATTTATACTAATTTTATCATGAATCAAACAACTAATCCGTCGCCGATAAGAACGGGTGGCTTCCTAAATGCTATTGAACGAATTGGCAACAAAATTCCCGATGTAACAACACTGTTTTTTTATGCCTTAATTATCTGTTTTGTAGCTTCTTTATTACTCTCTTTTGTAAACTTTAATTACATTAATCCTGTTACGCAAAATAAACTTGTTGTTGTCAATATGCTGGCTCCCGATCATTTAGTCACTTTTTTTACCAAGATGGTGCCTAATTTTGTCTCGTTCCCACCACTTGGCATTACTATTGTGGCAACATTAGGTATTGGTATTGCTGAAAGTAGTGGTTATATCCATGTACTACTTAAAAAATTATTGGCTATCACCCCTAAAAAATTAGTGACACCTTCAGTTATTTTTGTCAGTATGGTTTGCCATATTGCTGCTGATTCGGCTTATGTGATTTTAATGCCTGTGTCAGCGATGATGTTTTATGCAATTGGGCGCCATCCATTGGCGGGTATTGCTGCTTCATTTGCAGGCTTAGCAGGTGGGTTTAGCTCAAGTTATACGCCATCAATTATCGATCCAATTATGCAAGGCTTTACCCAAAGTGCCGCACAAATTATCGATCCCTCTTATCAAGTCAATGTGCTTTGTAACTACTTTTTGAGCTTTGGCGGTACTTTTTTTGTATTATTAGCTTGCTGGTTTGTTACCGATAAAATCGTCGAACCTCGTTTAAATGAAACCATGCCTTTAAATAATGATTTAAAGTTAGATAATATTGCCAATTCGCCAGCGATCACGCCTATTGAAAACCGAGCATTTAAAGTCGCTTCAATTGTCTTTTTAACGATTGCTATTGGTTTGGTTTTATTATTATTACCAGAAAACTCTTTATTACGTGCTCCTGATGGAAGTATGACAAGCAATAAAGCTCCAATTATGCAAATTATTGTGCCACTATTGTTTGTATTTTTTGCCATTCCGGGATTAATACACGGTTTTATAACCAGAGCATTTAAATCGTCGCGCGATATTGTAAAAGCGATGGAGAACATCACAAAATCTCTTATTCCATTTATTGTTTTTGCGTTCTTTTGTGCACAATTTTTATATGTCTTTTCTCATTCACAAATTGGAACATTAATTGCGATTGGTGGTGCTGAGTTTTTAAAAGCGCTACATCTGCCTTCAGTTGTCACAATCTTTGGAGTAATAATTCTAACGAGCATGTTAAATGTGTTAATTACCTCTGCATCATCTAAATGGGCCATATTAGCACCGATTTTTGTACCAATGCTTATGTCAGTTGGCATCTCACCAGAACTAACGCAAGCGGCTTATCGTATCAGCTCGGCAGTTAATGTTAGCACACCTATGTTTGCTTTTTACCCTTTGATTATTGCTTATTGCCAGCAATACTGCAAAAACACAGGTGTAGGCACATTGAGTTCGATGATGATTCCTTATACCGCCGCACTACTTATTGCATTAACGGTAAACTTATTGCTCTTTTGGTTCTTAGATCTACCAATTGGTTTTGATAGTGGCTATGTATATCCACCCGTAAATAATTAGTTGCCATAAGGAGTCAACCTATGATGAATAATATTACCGAACAATTAGTTGAGCGTTTTTTACGTTATGTTAACGTTCCAAGTCAAAGTGCTCTTGGATGTGCGCATGTCCCCTCAACCCCAGGGCAAACAGAATTAGCCAAATTACTCAAACAAGAGTTGATCGAACTTAATTTACAAGATGTTCACCTTGATGAGCATAGTATTGTAACGGCTAAACTACCAGGCAATAATCCAAATGCACCAAAAATTGGTTATGTTGCCCATCTTGATACAGTCGATGTTGCCTTATCAGATAAAATCAATCCACAGAGAGTGACCTTTACCGGTCAAGATTTCCTGTTAAATAAAGATAAAAATATCTGGTTTAAAGTTGATGAACATCCTGAATTGAATAAGTATCTTAATGATGAATTGATTGTCACTGATGGCACAAGTGTACTTGGTGCTGATAATAAAGCCGCCATTGCCGTTGTGATGACAATGTTAGATCAATTACAACAACAAAATCTTACACATGGTGATATTTATGTGGCATTTGTACCTGATGAAGAAGTAGGCTTAAATGGTGCTAAGAAACTTGATTTAAATCGCTTCAAACCTGATTTTGCTTATACAATCGATTGTTGTGAACTTGGTGAAGTCGTTTATGAAACTTTCAATGCTGGCTCAGCAATCATTGAGATTACTGGTGTATCTGCTCATCCAATGTCGGCAAAAAATGTTTTAATCAATCCTATTCGTGTAGCTAATGATATTATTAACTGTTTTGATAGTTTCGAAACACCTGAACATACCGAAGGTAAAGAAGGTTATTTTTGGTTTAATGATATTGTTGGCAATCAAAGTACCACAACATTAAAAATGAGTATTCGTGACTTTGATTTAGCTAAATATGAAGCACGTAAAGCTTATATCCAAGAAGTGGTGAGTTTTATTAGCCGAAAATATCCAAGGGCTAAAATTGAGTGTAAAATTACTGATATTTATAGCAATATAGCTAACTATTTGGGTAATGATCGTCGCTGTATTGATTTGATTTATCAATCATTTGAGCAACTCAAGATTCAACCTAATACGATCGCTATGCGGGGGGGAACGGATGGTTCAGCACTTTCTGCTAGAGGTCTTACAACACCAAATTACTTTACTGGTGCACATAACTTTCATTCGTGCTTTGAGTTTTTACCATTATCATCATTTCTTAAATCTTTTGAAGTAACGATGAAAATTATCGAATTAGCCGCCAAAGCTAAATAATATAAAAAGAGGGGGGATATCTCCCTTTTTTGAGCATACTGATAAATATCAGAATTTATTCTGTCCACAATGCAAACATTGAAAAGGGTTAGCCAAAAACGAAGTAATGAAGATTTATGAGATAAATGGTGGGTCGTGAGCGATTCGAACGCTCGACCAACGGATTAAAAGTCCGCTGCTCTACCGACTGAGCTAACGACCCATTTGACAAAACCACTTTACCTTTAATACTTAAAGCTACAAGCGATTTCGGGTTGGTATAATACTTATAATTATAAGGCTACGCAACCCTTTTATTGTCATTTTCATGCAATAGCTGGTTATTTATACACTTTACTTTAGCGATGCTAATTTTTTATTCGCACGATCAACTACATTCTTATCTTTTGGGTATTTATTTACCACTTGTTGGAAAACCGTTTTAGCTTTTTTAGCATCCCCTTTATCAAGTAAAATCAATCCTACTTTATAAAGGCTATCAGCAGCTTTCGGAGATGATGGAAAATCTTTTACTACGGTTGCGTAGTAAAATGAGGCATCGTCTTTTCTGTTTTGTCTATATGAAAGTTGACCAAGCCAATAATTAACATTAGCTCGGTACTTAGACTTTGGGTAAGTTTTTAAATACTTTTGAAACGCGGCAATAGCCTCATTATTTTGTTTACCATCATTAACAAACTGCATTATAAAATTATAATCAGCTTTATCATCACCTGAAGTTCTCCATCCTGATAAATCTGACGAAGAAGATGTTGATGAAGTCGAGTCAGAAGATGGTGTTGAACTATTTTCTTGTGAGTCAAAATTAGAATTCGATGAAAACCCAGAGCCATTAGCCATTTGCTGAAAAATCATTTTTTGACGTTCAATTATTTGATTAAGTTGATATTTTGTTTCTTCTAACTGGCCACGAAGGGTATCTACATCGGCTTGTAAATCGCTAATTTTTTGTTGGTTTTGAATCAACAACTGCCCTTGGGCTTGAATGGTTCGATCGATATCAGAGCTACCCGCAGCACAACCGTAACCAGTGAATAAAAGAAATAAGAACAATGTCAGTATTTTTTTATGCATATTATTTGACTCGTCGTGAACTTAGAAAATAAAAAACGGCTGAACAATCAGCCGTTATAAAATGCTATTAATATCCAGCATAGGTTACTACAGCGCGACGGTTTTTAGCATAAGTCGCTTCGTCATGACCTAATACAGCTGGTTTTTCTTTACCATAAGAAACGATTTCCATTTGGCTTGCAGAAGCACCATTACCTTGTAAGTATGACTTAACTGCTGCAGCGCGACGTTCACCTAAGGCGATGTTATATTCTGGGGTACCACGTTCATCAGCATGACCTTCGATAACAACTTTTAGGTTAGTTGAACGAATAAATACAGCGTGCGCATTTAATAATGTTTCATATTCGGATTTAACATTGTATTTATCAAAATCAAAATATACCGTATTGATTTGTTGTAATTTTTGAAGTTGCTCTAAAGCTTCTTTTGATAAAGTACCGTTTAAATTACCACTCTCGTTGTGGCTGCTATTAGACGAACATGCAGTTACAGCGATTAATGGTAAAGCAACCGCGGCTACTTTAAAAAATTTAGAAAATTGCATTGTATTAACTCCTTTTGTTTAAATAAATTATTACTTATATATTATACATCTAACCAACTTCAAAGTAACATCTGTTACCGACCTGAAAGATTAGACATATATATTATAACGCCCTTATACTTAACACAATTTTAATCATTGCAATATTGTATAAATGCTAGGCTCTTCTTATAAATATGGCGACCATGCTGGGAATTTTACTTGCCCATCGGTTGCTGGTAACCTTGCTTTAAAATTACCATCGGTAGAAACAAGATTCAAAATGGTGCCTAATCCTTGAGATGAACTATAAATGATCATAGTACCGTTTGGCGCAATACTTGGCGTTTCATCTAAAAAAGTATCTGTTAGACGTTGATAAGTTTTTGTATCCATATCATATCGAGTAATATGTTGTTCACGATTATTAGTTGAGATCATAGCAATAAAAGAACCATCTGGTGACACTCGGGCATTCTGATTTTGGGTATTATCCCAAGTGACTCTCTGTGATTCACCCGTATTGATGTTGATACTATATAATTGAGGACGACCCGCTTGGTCAGAAGTGTAAATAATAGTTTGATTATCCGGCATCCAAGATGGTTCCGTATCATTACTACGACTAGAGGTAATTTGCGTGATTTTTTTGCTACTTAAATCCATCATATATAAATTTAAGCTTCCCCCTTTAGATAAAGCAAACGCTAATTTACTACCATCAGGAGAAAATGCCGGAGCGCCATTATGTTGAGGAAAAGATGCAATTGTTTGAACGGCACCGCTCTCTAATGTTTTTAAAACCAATGCAGAATGACCACCTTCAAAAGTCACATAGGCCAATTTTTTACCATCTGGTGACCAAGTAGGAGACATTAACGGTTCTTTAGAACGATGAACAGTGGTTTGATCATAACCATCATAATCAGACACTCTTAATTCATGCGAAAAAGGTCCTTTGGTTGTTTTAACAACATAAGCAATTCGTGTTCTAAATGCACCTTTAATACCCGTTAGTGATTCAAAGATTTCATCACTAGCAGTATGCGCCGCATAACGAACCCAGCGTTTTTCAATAGAAAATTGGTTTTGTGCCAGAACTGTACCAGGACGGTTGACTGTATCAATTAATTGATAATTTATAAGGTATTTTCCAGATACATCAGGCTGAATTGCCCCTACAACAACCGCTGAGACACCAATATTATTCCATACTGCAGGAGTAACCTCTGAAGCAGTGGTTGGTTTTTGAGGCATTTGATTAACGTCAATAGGATTGAACTTACCGCTGTTACGCAAATCAGAAGCAATAATATCTTCAATAATTTGTGGAGGTTCTCCACCTCCAGTCCATTTAAATGGGGCAACAGCGATTGGTTTAGCTGAACTCACACCATCAGTAATAATAATTCTGACCTCAGAATTAGCCATTGTGGTAAAAAATAAAATAAAGCAAGTTGTCAAAAAGCGAGAAGCGAATTTGATCATCTTAAATTCCTTAATAAAAGCAAGAAACATTGAGTTAAATTAAACATAAACCGATAAAAAACAGAAAATAAAACCTTTAAAAATTAATATATTGCCGTTAACTAACTCCACATACTAAACTTTATAAAACATAAACAATTTTGTAGCGAGAAAGATAGCCGATATCTGGTAACAAGTCCATAGTCTTTAAAATAAAAAGATTTGTTTAATAATAATGGCTTTACTATATAAAATACTCAAAGTAATAATAAAAAATTATTCTATTGTGGATGCCTATACTAATCCTATTTAAATAAGGTTTAAAGAGTTTGAAAAGATATTTTTATACATGAAAAAGAGCGGATATATCAAAAAGTTTATAATTTTGATGGTGGCCATAAGGAGGTGAGAATTTTGGTTAAAAAGATGCCATTATTTTTGGCAATTTTCACAATAAAAAGTATTACGCTGTCCTATTTTTTGTGATTTTATTTCTGTACCACAAATTAGGCATGGCTTGCCATCCCGCCCATAAACGAGTAACTCCTGTGCAAAATATCCAGGTTTGCCATCAGACTGAAGAAAATCCTTTAGTGTTGTTCCGCCTTGTTCAATTGATTTGGTAAGAACTTGTTTAATGGAAGCAACCAATCTTTCAAATTCATTAAATTGTAAAGTGTTAACTTTGCGATTAGGATTAATTTTAGCCATAAATAACGATTCAGAAGCGTAAATATTACCGACTCCAACCACAATATGGTTATCCATAATCCAGCTTTTAATGGGTACTTGACGATTTCGGGCTTTTTCGAATAGATATTCCACTGAAAATTCATTACTTAAAGGCTCTGGTCCCAAATGTTGTAATTGAGATATTTCACCTAATGAATTTGCCCAAAGCCAAGATCCAAAACGCCTAGGATCGGTATAACGTAATATGACGCCATTTCCTAAAACTAGATCGATATGATCGTGCTTCTCTGCTTTTTGGCGGTTTTGTAAAATACGTAAGCTACCTGACATTCCCAAATGAATCACAATCCAATTGTTAGATAGCTGTAATAATAAATATTTTGCACGGCGTTTTATATCTAAAATCACTTGTCCATGAGCATTACTTATAGCCCTATCAACCGGCCAGCGTAATTTAGATTGTCGAACAATAATTTTATCTATAGTTTGTCCCTTTAAATACGGTAAGATGCCTCGGCGACTTGTTTCAACTTCTGGTAATTCAGGCATATTATTCCCCCTAGTTATTTAATAGGTCTGTAACCCAAGTTGGAGCTTGCTGAGCAGGCACTGACTGCTTATTGCCAGTACATAAGCTCTGAGGATTAATCGTCCATACAGGTAAAGATCGAATGCCACTTCCATTACATTGCCACTGTCCATCACTATCAATAGGCACCATAAAAATATTTTGAGGCTGTGGCAATACTAATTTCTTTGGTGGGTTATTTTGTAAATATTCACTATAAATTTTTAGAGCACCAGTTGCCCCTGTCAATTTCATTGGAGAATGATCATCTAAACCAATCCAAATAACAGCAACATTTTTACCGTCAATCCCTGTAAACCAGCTATCACGAGAATCATTACTTGTTCCTGTCTTAGCAGCTAAATTAAACGAACCGTATTTAGCTTTTAATGAACGAGATGTCCCCGAATTAACCACTTGTTGCATAGCATAAGTAGTTAAATAAGCCGATTGTTGGGATACTGCCTGAAGCTGTTGTGGATAGCGTTGATAAACAAGCTTACCTTTATCCGTCAATACATATCTTAAAATAGACAGTGGAGAACGTTGACCATTATTAGCTATCGTTTGAAACATCTGTGCAGTTTCTAACGGTGTTAATTCTAAAGCACCAAGTAACCTTGATGGTAAATTAGGTATACGCTCTGCTGGTACGCCCAACGCTTGTAAAGTATTCTTTGTTGCATCAAGCCCCAATGCCATACCTAAATTAACAGTAGGTACATTGAGTGAAAGCGCTAGGGCGTCGACCAACATAACACGATCGCGAAATTTACGATCATAGTTTTTCGGTTCCCAATACCCCCCACCATCAAGCTTAATCGATAAAGGATTATCGTTAAGCCAAGTATTAAGTTGGTAATGATCGGGTTGTCCGAGTGCGGTTAGATAAGTTGACGGTTTAGCTAATGAACCAATTGCTCGCTGAGTTAACCAAGCACGATTATAACCCGGATAACGCGGATCTGCGCTACCAATAATAGCGCGAATTTCCCCAGTCTCGCGACTCACAATCACCATTGCTGTTTGTAATTCTTTATTGGTTGATGTACGTAGTTTCTCAATTTCATTAGTAACCGCTTGCTCTGCAGCAGATTGAGCCACAGGATCAAAGGTAGTAAAAATCTTCATACCAGACAAATGATCTGCTTTATCACCTAATTGTTTTCGAAGTTCACTGCGCACAACTTGCATAAATGCTGGTTGTGGTGAAATCACACCACCTTTAGGTAGAACTGTTAGTGGGCGCTGACTTAATAAAGTATACAGATCATCATCAATAATACCTTGCTGCTCAGCAAGTTTTAAAACCACATTACGACGTTCTATAACTTGTTGAGGTTGTGTCCAAGGATTATATAGCGAAGCTCCTTTTACCATACCAACCAGCACTGCTTGCTGATCCAATGTAAGTTCATTAACTGGACGACCAAAATAGTAAAGACTAGCTAATGGAAACCCATGGATCTCTTCACTACCCGCTTGTCCAAAATATACTTCATTTAAATAAAGTTCTAAAATACGCTCTTTGCTATAACGGCCATCCAAAATCAACGCCATATATGCCTCACGTATTTTTCGACTTAAGCTACGTTCATTAGTTAGAAAAAGATTTTTTACCGTTTGCTGAGTTAGTGTACTCCCTCCTTCGGTACGGCCTGTTGTTAAATTAACAAAAATAGCGCGACCAATAGAATATAAACTTACACCATGATGATGGTAAAAACGTTTATCTTCTGTTGCTACCAATGTTTGTAACAATGAATCAGGGAATTCTTTTAATGGCACAAATAACCGCTGTTCGCCATTTGGCGAATGCATCATGGTAATTAATTTAGGATCAATCTTAAGTAATCCAAAATCACGTCCTGTATCTAGATTAGTAATACGATCGATACGATTTTCATAAAAAGTAATTCTGACTCTAAAAGCTTGCTCTTCACCATCAGGAAAAGTAAAAGGCCGACGATAAACTTCGACCACATCATGTCTTACAATAAATTCACCTGGGCGGGTAGCTTTAGTCTCTTGCTGACGATATTGTGCACCAACCAACATTGTAATCACATCATTTAAGCTATATTCACTATCAGGCTCAAGATCAATTATTTGCCCATAAACTGCAGCGGGCAACTCCCACACATTTCCATCAATCCGCTCTTTGATTTGTTGATCGAGATAGACACCATAAATAATAGCCACAGCAGCCAATACGAGAAATAACTTAAATAATAATGTTAATAATCGTCGCAAAAGTGTAGGCTTTTTATTTTTTTTAGTCTTTTTAGAAGATAGTTTTTTTGCTGTTTTAGTTGATGTGTTCAAACTGCACCTAACATTTATTATTCAATAAAATTGACTTATGATAACATAATTTTTTAAGGATACCTTGCTCTTCTTTTTGTAAAAAAGTTTCAGGTAAGTAGGTATTTAAGTATAAAACAAATGCATAAATTTAAAAGTTTAGCTGGGATCCAACACTTTTAACTTTTGACAGGAACGCCTTTTTCGACTTACCTGTTAATCCTTCCGAAATAGGCAAGCTTGCAGTTAACGGATTAACAGGCTTATTATTAATATGTAACTCAAAGTGCAAATGAGGCCCCGTGGAACGCCCTGTGTTTCCTGATAGTCCAATTTTATCACCTTGCTTAACTTGTTGCCCTGGTTTGACTAAAATTTTATCCAAGTGCATATAAGTGGTCATATACTGACGGCCATGCCGGATAGCAATATAGTTACCTGCTGAACCGCTATACTTTGCAATGACTACTTCACCATTACCAACGGATAATACCGGTGTGCCGCGCGATACCGCAAAATCAACACCATTATGAGGGGCTATTTGTCCCGTAACTGGGTGCAAACGACGCGGATTAAATCCAGAAGAAACACGCGCTTTTTTTGCTAAAGGATAACGGAAAAAGCTTTGGGATAAACTGCTACCGTTGATGTCATAATATTTACCATCATCTGCTAAAATAGCATAATAATCTTTGGTTCCATTTTTAACACGGACACCTAGTAACTGGCTATTGGATAAACTTTTACCATGCATTTCCCGTGTTAAAACAACTGAAAATTTGTCACCAACTTGTAATCTTCGAAAATCTAAACGCCATTGTAAAGCGCGGGTAATAATACCAATTTCATTACTGGTTAGACCACTTTTACGAGCATCAGCAACAAAATTAGTTTTAATATCACCTTTTATAACAATATTTTGCGGTACTACTTCAGCTGTTTCAGAACTTTCTACAAATTTATCGCCCGATTTTTCATAGATTCGAATATTATTACTTGATATTGTCCAACTAAAAGTTTGCAAATTATGATTATTATCAGTCGTCCAGCTAATCTGTTGGCCTATTCTTAAATTTGCGAGTTGTTTAAATTTAGTCGTTAACTGATAAATATCATTTCGATTAACATTATAGCGAATTAAAATATCATGTAGAGTATCACCACGCACAATAGTATATTGCACTGAGTTATCTTTATCATCAACGATGTCATCTAATTCATCTTTAACGATCTCATCTTCAGGAACATCTGATGATTCAACAACTGTAGCCGTTTTTCCATTTACCATCTCAACTCTGCCATCATCAGCAAGAGAGTGAGAATTATTATTTACAGTAATTTCAACTTGAGGAGTTAAAGGAACATAAACCGTTCGATCCAAATTGAGTGGACGCCACAAAGCAGTAAATAAAATAACAATAAAAAGAACACCTAATATTGAAAAATAGGGGATTTTAAAATTATTTTTTTCAATATCAGGGGATTTTATTTGTCTTGCCAAAATTAACCTTAACTATTTATTATCAAAATTAGTTTCTATCTAAACAATCCAACAGTTGCTGTGTTAATTTTAATAAAAATTGTGAATATGCATCTTTGGAAAGAGCGATATCTGTTCCTAATGGATTTAATTCTCCAATTCGAACATCTGTTCCATCCACTAATTTTTCAATAACTGCAGGGCTAAACTGTGGCTCACGAAATACGCATACTGCTTTGTGTTCTTTGAGCTCTTGTTGAATAGCATAAACCTTTTGAACACCAGGTTGAACTGCTGGATTTATAGTAAAACTACCTAGTTTTTTTAATCCAAACCGTGCCTCAAAATACCCATACGCATCATGAAACACAAAATACCCTCTATTTTGTACGGTAATGAGTTTTTTTGCAATGTTTTGTTCTATTTCTGCGAGCTTAATGTTGAATTCGCGCAAATTTTCATCAACCAATACACTTTTATCTGGATATAGTGTAATAAGCCTATCATGGATTGACTGCGCAATAATCTTAGCAATGTTAGGTGAAAGCCAAATATGCTCATCATATTCACCATGGTGATCTTGAGCAGTCATATCAGCAGAATGATGTTCTTCATGCTCATGAACATCATGACTAGTTCGAAGTAACGCCTTAATCTCTGGTATTGTCATTAATTCAATTTGATTTTGATTATCAATACTTTTTAGGATTGTTGGCATAAAAGCTTCCATATCTTCACCAACCCAAATCACAAGTTCAGCTGACTTTAGTTTAGCCAAATCGGATGGCTTTAAATTATAGGTATGGGGAGAGGCGCCATCAGGAAGTAAAATATCAGTATCAGTCACTCCTGAAGCAATGGCTTCGGCGATAAAACCTATCGGTTTTACAGACGAAACAATTTTCGCGTTAGCATAATTAGTAATGCTTTGGATAAATACGAATGAAACAAGTATTTTTAAAAAAGAGACTAATCGTTTACAATTTAATAAAATATATTTTTCCACATCATTATCCCATATTTATAAAGTATGATAGAATAAAACCAACCGTTGTTATAATATAACATAACATATTTATGGGCAAGGGCTTTTAACAATATGACACCACTAATTTCGCTTGATAATGTTTCGGTGGAAATTGACCATCGAAAAATATTATATGACATTTCATTAAAAATACATCTTAATCAAATTATTACATTATTAGGCCCTAATGGTGCAGGTAAATCGACCTTAGTAAAAGTCATTTTAGGGTTAGTTCCGTACACATCAGGGACAATCAGGCGTTCACCTAATTTAACAATTGGCTATGTTCCGCAGTCAATCAACTTAAATTCAACTCTACCTATTACTGTTAAACGTTTTATACGCTTAAATAAGCAGTTAAATAACGAAGATATTCTTAACATATTATCTATGGTGAAAGCTGAATATTTAATCAATACATCGATGCATCAATTATCGGGTGGTGAATTACAGCGTGTTTTACTAGCTCAAGCCTTAGCAAAGAAACCGCAATTATTGATTCTTGATGAGCCAACTCAAGGCGTAGATGTCAATGGTCAGGTACTGTTATATGATTTAATCGCAGATGCTAAAAATCAGTTTAATTGCGGTGTCTTAATGGTTTCTCATGATCTTCATTTAGTGATGGCAAAAACAGATGAAGTAATCTGTTTAAATCACCATATCTGTTGCTCTGGTACGCCAGCCATTGTATCAAATGACCCAGAATTTATTTCTCTTTTTGGTCAACATGAGGCATCACAAATTGCTGTTTATAAACACCATCACAATCACCAACATGATTGTTGCAAATCCCCTATTAAACATAATAAGGTAATTGTTTTGCCTAGCTATGAAAGGAAAAATAATGATTGAGTTACTATTACCATCTTTATTAGCTGGATTATGCTTAACAAGTATAACAGGACCGTTAGGTACTTTCGTTGTTTGGCGTAGGATGTCCTATTTTGGCGATACGTTATCACATGCTGCTTTACTTGGTATCGCATTTGGATTTTTACTGAATATCAATTTATTTTATGCTGTCATTTTTATAACTCTTCTACTCGCCTTAGGATTAATTTGGTTAGAAGCACAAAAACAACTTCCAATTGATACTTTACTTGGTATTTTGGCTCATAGTGCCTTATCGCTTGGCTTAGTAGTAATTAGTTTAATGAGCAATATTCGTATTGATTTAATGGGATACTTATTTGGTGATCTGTTATCAGTAACTTATTCAGATCTCTATCAAATTATTATTTGTGTAGCACTTATTGGCGCCTTATTGTTTTGGCGATGGAATAACATTTTATTCATTACTGTGAGTGAAGAATTAGCTTTTAGCCATGGCATTAATGTACAAATCACAAAATTACTTTTGACGCTACTATTAGCGTTAACAATAGGCCTATCGATGAAGTTTGTCGGAGCACTGATTATTACTTCTTTGCTTATTATTCCTGCAGCAACAGCCAAATATTATTCGAAAACCCCTGAAACAATGGCATTAACTGCAATAATAATTGGTATGTTATCAGTTATTACTGGATTGATGTTTTCATTTATTTACGACACGCCAACAGGTCCATCAATAGTATTAAGTAATACTTGTCTATTTTTTATATCATTATTCATTTCAAAACTCATTTTAAATAAAAAGAATTGAAATCATTGCAAAATCGTATTATTTATTGCGTATCATATCCCATTAATAAAATGGCTTTAATGGGTTGCTTGATATTTTCTAATATTATAACAATACAATTCAACATATTAATAATTAGAAACTATGTCACTAGCAATTATTTATACGCGAGCATCTATTGGAATACAAGCGCCTTTAATAAACGTAGAAGTTCATATTAGTAATGGCTTGCCAGGCTTTGTCTTAGTTGGTCTACCTGAAGCAACAGTTAAAGAGGCCAAAGATCGAGTTAGAAGTGCCATTATTAATAGCGGTTTTACCTTTCCAGCTAAAAAAATAACGGTAAACTTATCTCCAGCAGATCTACCCAAGGAAGGAAGCCGCTTTGATTTACCAATAGCTATTGCTATTCTTGCCGCAACAGAACAAATTCCAACAGAAGATTTATTACATTATGAATTTCTAGGCGAGTTAGCGTTATCAGGAAATATTAGAGCGGTAAAAGGAGCGATTCCTGCTGCTATTTCTTCCAAAAAGAAAAAGCGTACCTTAATAATTTCTGCTGAAAACCAATCTGAGATATCTTTGATTCATCAAAATAATACATTAATTACTAATAATTTATTAGAGTTATGTCAGTATTTATACAAAGAAATTGATTTACCAACAGTACAATATCGTGAATATCATGATGTTGACAATAGCTCAACTAGTCTACAAGATGTAATCGGACAGGAACATGCCAAAAGAGCATTAGAAATTGCGGCTGCAGGAGGTCACAATTTATTATTAATTGGACCTCCAGGCACAGGGAAAACGATGTTAGCAACTCGTTTAACATCCTTATTACCTCAACTGTCAGATGACGAGGCACTTGAAAGTGCAGCAATAACCAGTTTAGTTAGCCCAAATGGCTCAATTAAAAACTGGCGGAAAAGACCTTTTAGATCACCTCACCATAGCGCATCAACCGCAGCACTAGTTGGTGGAGGAACGATTCCCAAACCAGGAGAAATTTCACTAGCACATAATGGAATATTATTTTTAGATGAATTGCCTGAATTCAATCGAAAGGTATTAGACGCTTTAAGAGAACCAATTGAATCGGGTGAAATTATCATTTCCAGAGCCAATGCAAAAATAAAGTTTCCCGCTAAATTTCAATTAATAGCTGCAATGAACCCAAGTCCAACAGGACATTATCAAGGAACACATAATAGAACGACACCACAACAAACTATACGTTATTTAAATCGACTTTCAGGACCTTTTCTTGATAGGTTTGATATTTCTATTGAGGTGCCTTTACTACCGAAAGGTACACTGAGTAAAATAGCTACTTCCTCAGAATCAACTGAAAAAGTAAAACAGCGAGTTTTACAGGCAAGAAATATTCAGTTTAAAAGAAACAATAAATTAAATAGTCAGTTAAGTACAAATGAAATTCAATGCTATTGTCAGCTATCAAATGAAAATAATGAATATTTAGAGCAGGCATTGATAAAATTGGGACTCTCTGCTCGGGCATGGCATCGAATATTGAAAGTATCACGCACAATTGCTGATTTAGATTTGTCAGAAAACATAGAACGAAAACACATTTCAGAAGCATTGAGTTATCGTTCTATGGATCGATTACTAATTCAATTACACAAAAACATTGGTTAAAAGAATTAGTCATCGCTATCTACAAAATCATCACTCACATCGACTTGTGGTTTTCCACCGGATAATGTATGAAACCTTTTTGGTTTATTTATACGAGAAAGATATTTCAGCCACGTTTTTTCAAAATCTGTAGATGGTTCTTTTTTACCTTTGCAAACGGCTACAAATGATCTTTCTTCTGCAGTAGACGGATTTCTGGTTTCTGCATCAAGATCTTTAAAAGCACAACCATGCTTTTCTAAAATCAAAGCTTCTTTAATAGTAAAATCCCCGTGTCGAGAAAACCCTCTTGGATAATTTTTATTATCAAAAAAGCGTTGTTGACTTACAAAACTCTCAGCCATGTTCTATCCTCTAGATTGTAAAAGTGTTTGGGCGAGAATTATAATTAACTAAGTTAATCTGTAAACAAAATTTTTTTATTTATATAGATGAAAATAATCAAGTGACTAAAATTAGAACAAGTTATCATTTTTTGGCAGGGGCGGAGAGTCTCGAACTCCCAACACCCGGTTTTGGAGACCGGTGCTCTACCAATTGAACTACGCCCCTAAAAATAAAGGTGGCGGAACGGACGGGGCTCGAACCCGCGACCCCCTGCGTGACAGGCAGGTATTCTAACCAACTGAACTACCGCTCCACCGAATTTGGTGTGTATATATAAAATTTAAAAGTCTGGCGGCCCCCTACTCTCACATGGGTAATACCCACACTACCATCGGCACTACGGCGTTTCACTTCTGAGTTCGGCATGGGGTCAGGTGGGACCACCGCGCTATTACCGCCAGAC